>JBCAWW010000187.1:0-8416 GCA_038534415.1 Bacteroidota bacterium
ATCAATCGCAGTAATAAAGACCTGATACTTACTCATAAAGCCTGCTAGAGGAGGAATTCCAGCCAAGGAGAACAAAAATACCGCCATAGCGGAGGCAAAATAAGGAGCTACTTTACCAAGGCCTTTCCAGTTGTCTAGGTGCGTATCTTCGTACTCACGCTCTACCATACCGACCATGCCAAAGGCGCCAATGTTCATCAAGGTGTAGATAAACATATAAAAGATGACTGCCTTAAAGCCGATAGTGGCTGCACAAAGCCCGAGTAGTACATAACCCGAGTGCGCAATACTCGAATAGGCCAGCATCCGCTTGATATTAGTCTGCCGAGCCGCTACAATATTACCGTAGATCATCGTCAATAAAGCTGAGATCGCTAGTAGAGTAACTACTTTACCCGCTTCTGGACGGGTTGCTAACTCCATTTTCTGGATGATGACTCCAAAAGCAACGAAAGCGGCCATTTTACTACCTGTGGCCATAAAACCAGCCAAAGGGGTAGGCGTACCTTCGTAAACATCAGGCGTCCAACTGTGAAATGGAAAGGCGGCTACTTTGAAGAGGAAGCCAATTAAAATCATCCCCACTCCGGTAAAGAAGAGCAGCTCATTATCCATCATACGCTCAAAGTTCATCCCGATCTCAGTAAGATCAGTATGTCCCGAGATACCGTAGATCAAGGAGATACCAAACAGCAAGAAAGCTGAGGCAAATGAGCCTAAGAGGAAATATTTTAAGCCAGCCTCATTGGATTTGAGGTCTCTTTTGTAGAGAGCGGCAAAAATATACAGTGCCATAGACATGGTCTCAAGACCGATAAAGATCATGATCAAATCATTGGCATTGGCCATCATGATCATCCCCAATACCGAAAAGGTAAGCAAAGCATACACATCATCGATGGGTTTGTCTTGCCGCTTGAGATAGTCTTGCAGGAAAAATAGCGTGAGGAGACCAGAAACACACAAGAAAACGTGTACCAGTGGTGCATAACCACCTGTTTCCATCATACCGCTAAAGATGAGGCTAGTACCGTCAACCCGGATCATCCAGGCCCAAATAGAAGACAATAATAAACCTGCAGCCGTCACCCATGATAGGGCGGCTCTTTGCTTAAAGGCATCTAACAACATCAATACAAGGCCAGTAGCCAACAACACCAGCATGGGTGCGGCTTGAGCTGTGGAAGTACCGAGATGTGAGAGAAAATTTTGATCCATGAAATCGGATATTAGTAGCGCTTGGTTCGGCGGGTAAAAATAGTATAACAAAGCCTACATTTCAAAAAGTAGCGGTTTTTATTTCTGCGCCGGCTTTTGACGATGTTCAAAACGTGCTCTTTGCAGGCGATCATTGATCGCCAGGCCGATCCCCTGAGCCGGAACTTCCTCAGCCAGAATGCATTGCACCGGCAGTTGATCCAACTCACGTAGAGTAGCAAAAAGCCTTTGGGCCGCTTCATGCAGCGAACCAGAAGGAGAAAGTTGGCGTTGCAGCGCACTTTCTATGCCTGGTACCGCTTCGCGGAACGATAATATCGCCACATTTTCTGTCCCAAACTCCTCCATCAGTTCTGGTAGATGGCCTAAGTGCAGCGCCACCCGGGGCGCATAATGGCTCTTAAGCATCCCCGATGTTTGCGGATTTTCACTTAGCGTAAAGCGTTTCAAAGGGCCACATATTTCTTCAATGGCCTCCAAAGCAATGCCGCCAAGTCTGTAAAGGGTCGGCGTCCCATCTTCTCCAAAACCTACGATGGTTGATTCGATCCCGACTTGAGCAGGACCACCATCCAGTATATAATCTACTTGCTCTCCTAATTGCTGAGCGACATGCTGCGCAGTCGTGGGACTGATGTAGCCAAATGGATTGGCACTTGGCGCAGCAAGTGGGAAATCTATTTGGGATAGCAAGGACAGAGTCAGAGGATTTTGTGGGATTCGTACCCCTACCCTAGGCAAACCAGCAGTCACAATATCTGGCACGATCGCTTTGCGCGGCAAAAGCAATGTCAAAGGACCAGGCCAAAAACGCTCCGCCAAAGCGTTCGCCAAAGGCGGAAAATCCTTGACCCAAGCCCTCACTTTTGCGAGGCTATCGGTATGCATAATCAGAGGATTGAAACTCGGTCTTTGTTTCGCTTCATATATTCCCACCACTGCCTCTGGATCAAATGCATTGGCAGCCAAGCCATAGACGGTCTCCGTGGGTATCGCTACCAGCCCACCCGCTTTCAATACACTCGCCGCTTTGGCTACGTCTGTTCCGATCTTCATATCTGCTATCCTCCGGTTCTCAAAGCTATGATTTAGTTATTTTGAGACATATCGCAAAAGTAATAAGTATCACCATAACCAGCCGTTTGGCAGTCTTTCTTTCTTGATAAAAAGCGCTCTTTGGTAGCGAAAATGTTGGATTAGAGCCAAATAAGATGGCAGAAAGGCCTATTTGCGGTTTGGAAAATGGAGCAGTCTAGGCTAATTTGCCTAACACACGTTCGTTTCACCTATGGATTTGACCGATTTACAGCCGTTGAGTGATCGTAAGCAGGAGATCCTCCAAACTGCTACTCGCCTTTTTAGTGAAAAAGGTTTCCTAGCATCCACGATGAGAGATCTTGCGAAATTACTCAAGATACAACCTCCTAGCCTTTACAGTCATTATGAGTCCAAAGACGAGATTCTTTGGGAGATTGCGGTGCGATGCGCCAAGATTTTCAATGATCGCGTGCTTCCCATCGCCCAAAGAGAAGATACGGTAGAGGAAAGGCTACAAGCGATGATTCGAGAACATGCGGTTTGTATTTTGGACAATCAAGAGGCTGCGGCCATCTTTTTTCACGAATGGGAGCACCTAGTCCCCGCTAGGCACGAATGGTACTCCAATTTTATCACGATGTATGAAGGAGTCTTTGCAGACTTGATCACCCAAGGCATCGAGGAGTCTAGCTTTCGCAAAGTGCCTTCTAAATTCACTACCTCGATGTTGCTTTCGGGTATCAGTTGGATTCACCGCTGGTATCGCGCGGAGGGTAGCATGAACGTAGAGGAAATTGGAGATCGTATCGTTGACTTCGTTATGGCAGGGCTCAAAAATTAAAGATGATAAGCACATTGCCAGACCGTATTATTGCTTTGGCGGCTCCGCCGAACGCTCAGTTTGAGCTCTCTGAGCCAGATCAATGGCTAGCAGCCGCTTTGGCTAATCGGGGAAGCGTTCTCGGAGAGATGCTCCAAAGCATAGTCCTAGTGGAGCAAAGCCCTACCCAAGCCCCTACTCCCCCCTCCAAATGGCAAGCGGTCAAACTAGACGCTAGCAAGCCTAAGAAACGAAGAGTCATTATCAAGCGTCGTAAATGAGCCTCAATCCTAGTTTAGCGCTTTCGGTCAAAGATTTGGTCCTCCGCTTGGCTGACGATAAATTTATCATGGGCCTCAGTCTCGAAAATTGGCTTCCCAAGGCGCCCAATAAGGAGATTCATCAAGTTTTTCGCAGCCTCACGCGCCGATACTACCAGCAGGCAGGAGCCTATTTCCAACTTCTCGACGACATATCTGATGATAAATTTAGGGAGCGTAGCACAGCAGACGCCTTCCGTTCTTGTCAATTTGTAGCCATTCCGATCAGCGCTTATGCTGACGCTTTGTTCAAACAGTATCTTTTTGATCAGGCTGACCTCATCCGACTCGAAAACCTTCAATATGCCAATTATTCGGGCCTACAGCATTTAGCCTTAACTTTTATCCCCCAAGCCCAAGCCGGTCTCGCCCATAGCCAACTGATGATCAGCACTTTGGCTAAGGCAAGTCCTGAAGCCAAGAAAGCGCTACAAAATGCACTTTCAGTCTGGTACCCTGCCTCCTTTGGCATCTTCGAACCGACCACTCAAACCAATGCCTTAGCCAAAGCAGGCATACAGGATCTAGAAGATCAGTTGCTCAAACGCTTTCGAGCCACCGTCCCAGAATTTGTGCACAAGGGTGATTTGCACCTCCCCAATGCCAAGCACTTTTTTGATTTTTTTGGAGGCCGAAGCGGCCATCAGCGATTAGATTTGGCAGATTTGCTGACTCCCTAAGCGTTTACTAATTCCCCCTACCGATACCAAAATTTTGGCCGCAATAGGCCATTGGCAATTCTCCTGAACCAATTTCATCTTTACCAATCTCGCACGCACAGCCCAAAGTCTTGAGTTGGCTATGAAAGAGATTGCGACGGTGGGGAGGGGAATTGATCCAGCCCTCTACGATACTTTCGGCAAAGCTCCAATAGGTATGCAGCTTGATCTCTTGATGAGAAGAATCAAAAAACGCATCACCTTGAGGGCCCGGTTTCGCATAATATCTCGTGCCTGAGCGATAACGATGTAGGAAAGTATTGGCTACATTTTCGGCATTTACTTGAGCGTTGAATTGCCTGCCTCGCGCCTCTACGGTAGCATAAGACGGAGAACGAGGATTGTCATGGGAGACAAAATGATAATGGGCCATCTGCTGTGCATGGTAGCGAGCCATATTGCGCAAAGCAGGATCAAAGCTCAAGAGGGCAAGCTTTTTCTTGGCGCGGGCTTTGTTGCTCGCAAAAAACACCGCTGCATTGAGAATTTCTAAATCGGGTTTTCGAAGATCAATTTTACGGTTGGCGATACCAGATCTGGAAAACTGTTCCCAACCCACTGAGCCATAATACTTGTCCTCAAAGTCTTTGAGTGGCTCAACCGAGGCACAGGAAAGGCATATCAAGCCCGCGAGCATAAGACTAGATAATCGAAAAATCATATTTGCCATAATCTATATACGGACAAGTTTGGCCTAGGATTGTGAATGAGCTGCTATTTTGCTTGAGGCGGATGGTTTTGAATGAAGCGGCTCACCTCTTCCGGACTATCGGTCAGATATAAAAAGTCTGCATATTCACGGCCGTGCGCCAATTGCTTGAGCAATGGATAAATCAAGGTGTCAATTTCGTAGCGTTTTTTGCTCAAAAATACCATAGGGCTATAGTAGCCATAGGTAGCATAATGATTTTGAGCAGCATCCTGAAAAATCTCTTGAGTGGTACCAGCACTACCCGGCGCAAACACTACTCCGTGTAAACAGATCGCGAGCAAATTATCCTCTCTGAGGCTATTGGAGAAATATTTGGCAATATGGGTGGCAAAAAGATTGCTGGGTTCATGGCCGTAAAACCAGGTCGGTACGGCGAGATTTTGCGTTCCCGCAGGGAAGCTCTCTACGATCGACTTTGCCGCTTCAAAATAACCTTCGTCCTCATAATGAGGAGCCTTACTTAAGGTTTGAACCGCCTGCTCCAAATCTGCCATGGTATAGGCGGCAAAATAAGCGCCTAAATTCGTGGCTTCCATAATGCCAGGCCCACCACCAGAGACAATAAAATAGCCTTGCTGCGCCAGTAAAAAAGCAGCTTTGGCCGTGAGCAAATAATTGGGATCATTGCGCAAGGTGCTATGCCCTCCCATAAAACCTACGCAAGCTTTTTCGGCTTTACCATCCACTTTGGTCCCAATCAGCTTGAACATCGCCTGATCGATAGAATGATCGTGGATACGCTGAAAGAGAGCTTCGTGGATCTCAGGACGATAGCGCTGGGCCGAAAAGTGCTCATAAATCTCAAGGTCATGCGTTCGCGTAGCCTCATCTTCCAAAGGAGAGGCTAGCTCCTGCCAACGGTACAACTCATGACGATAAGGATTATAAGGGAGATCATCGCGCTTGGGCATCACCAAGCCTCCTCGCTCTTGAATCAAAGACATCACTCCCAGAGGAAATTCACAGCCCAAAAAGGAGCTATGATCTAAAGGGATATGCTCCCAATCAATATGAGCAGCAACCAAATTGAGTCCACAAAGGGTACACCTAGAGAGCGATTTGTATCGCTCCAAATGCAATTGGAGCTGAGCGAGACTAGCAATAAAAAATTCGTGGGGCATTTAGAAGAAGAAATAAAACGCGAGGGCCCATAAAGCAGAAGCTGTAAAGGCTATAATCAGGATACGCTTTGCATGCGTGCGCGTTTCGAGATCATAAGTATAAAATTTCTGTCCAGTAGGATCAGTCTTTTTAAATAGCATGGACCAAGCCAACATAATCGCGGCGATGCCAAAAATCCCCAGAAATATCCCCAAAACGGCTCCAGCATAAGCGACGATGATCCAATTTTTGTCCATCCGCCTAGGACGGCGTATCTCTTCTAAACGAGCCTCATACAAGGTTTCGATGTCCTTTTTGCTCATCGGTCGCCCCCGCTCTTCTAGGATTCTTTGAGCGAGGATGTAGTCCTCAGGGCTCCATTCATCAGGGCGTTCGAGGACCTCGTAAAGCTCTTCTAATTCAAAGCTGTAAAGGTAGTGTTCCTTATCGTATTGAGAGACGTGTTCGGCGGCGATTTCGCTCAAAATCTCTCTCGCCTGGCGCACATGAGTCTGAGGCACCCGCAATAGAAAATTGTAGATGATCGAACTCTCATTAAACGCAAAGGAATGATCAAAGCCCGGCACATCTTCCTCCCAATGATAGGGGATATTGTGAGCTCTTAGAAGATTTACCCATTCAAGGGCGTCCTCAGGGGCAGAAAAAGATTGAATCGTTACCAGATTGGCCATAAAAGGATTGGGCTATTAGTGCTAAGAAGCTAAGCTTAATTTACTAAAATTCACCTTAATAAGAAGCCCTCACCCAAAGGATCTTCAGGATCGAGCAAAAACTCGTGTCGACCGGTAATGTAGGCAGTACCAGCGACTTGCGGGATGATCGCAGGCCGACCAAAGTAGTGAGTTTCCCTGATCACCTGGCAGCTAAAGGAGGTGCCCAATATGCTTTCAATGCTTATTTCTTCTTGTATCTGGATTTGGTTTCGTGCGTGATGTAAGGCGAGTCTGCCGCTGACGCCAGTCCCTGTTGGCGAACGATCTACTTCTCCTTCAGCAAATACACAGACATTGCGACTATGGTTAGCCTCGTTTTCGGCTGGTCCGATAAAGATAGTGCCATACAAAAACCCCAAGGCTTGCGCATCAGGATCTGGGTGCTGGATATGGGTACTTGCCATGACTGCTTGTTTGATCGCCTTGCCTAGTCTGATAATTTCTGCATTGTTATCAGCCGCAAGTGAAAGGCCCAAGGCAGTGGCATCGACATAGGCATAGTAGGCTCCGCCGAACGCTAGGTCATATTTTACGGTGCCTAAGCCTGCTATCTCAACGGATTGGTCAAGGGCGTAGACATAAGAGGCGACGTTGACAAAGGAGACTTTTTTGATTTTTCCTGCCTGCTGCAGAACGTTCGCCTCCACCAAACCAGCTGGAGTATCGATCTTAACGTTCACCGAAGGGGAAGAAAGCGCGACCCATCCCATCTTAACTACCAAAGTCGCCAAAGCAATAATGGCATGGCCACACATCGTACTATACCCTTCATTGTGGAGAAAGAAAGTACCAAAATCTGCAGTTTCGCTCACTGGCGGGCTTAGGATACATCCATACATGTCGGCATGTCCTCTGGGTTCCCACATTAGCGCCTTGCGTAGGTGATCCCAATGCTCGGCAACATAAGCCCGGTAAGATAAAATGGTCCCCCCAGTCAATGCAGGAAAGCCACTGAGGATGACTCGAAGAGGCTCGCCCTCCGTATGCAAGTCGATGGTTTGCACCTTTTGCCAATTATCAGGACAAGACCAGTTTTCGGCCTGAGAAATTTTTTGCCAAATGGACATAGGGATTATCTAAATAAGTGAAGCACTTAAATTATTAATTTATGTGCAGTTTCAAATTTGCAGCATAGGTGCTAGCATAAAAAAACCGCCTCCGAAGAGGCGGTCTATTATTTCACCCTGGTAATTGGGAGGTCCAGGGGAAACTGAGGAGGGAGATGAATTATCAATTTTTGAGGCAAGAATGGAGGCAAAACTCTACCTTGCAGGGGCTAGCAAAAAAGAGCCCCGACCAAAACCTGTATCAATACAATTGGCCGGGGAATCAGACTAGTTAACCCTTTTTCAAAAGTAAAATTAGAACATTCAGTTAGCGTTTTTTTACAATATTATCGGATTTCTTACCACTTCAAACGTGAATATCACTCAAGTCCAAACCCATAAAAGTCTGCTAACGAGCACCCTATGCTTGTTTTTAGTGCTTATATTATCACCAAATCACATCATGTCTCAAGCCTCCAAACAATTTGTCAAGGTAATTGGCAATCAATTCCAGATTGAAGGGAAGCCTTACCACTTCGTAGGCACGAATTTTTGGTATGGGATGAACCTAGGCTCTGAGGGTGAAGGGGGCGACAGAGAGCGTCTAAAAAGAGAGTTGGACCAGCTCAAATCGCTGGGGATCAACAATCTACGAATAATGGGAGCTTCCGAAGGTCCGGATCAAGAGCCTTGGCGTATGCTACCTAG
>JBCAWW010000188.1:0-8414 GCA_038534415.1 Bacteroidota bacterium
CAATAAGATATTGAAAACATCGGGATGTGCTTTTTCAATCTCATCCAATAAAACCACCGAATAAGGTCTGCGACGCACTGCTTCGGTCAATTGACCGCCTTCATCATAACCGACATATCCGGGAGGCGCTCCGACCAAGCGACTGACAGCATGCTTCTCTTGGTACTCAGACATATCGATGCGTACCATCGAGCGCTCATCATCAAAGAGAAACGCTGCCAAAGCTTTGGCCAGTTCAGTCTTACCAACTCCGGTCGAACCGAGGAACACAAAGGAACCAATCGGACGATCGGGATCTTGCAAACCGGCACGGCTACGGCGAATAGCATCCGATACGGCAGTGATCGCCTCTTTCTGCCCCACTACCCTATTGGCTAATTCATCTTCTAGTCTGAGCAACTTTTGACGTTCGCTTTCGACCATTTTTGAAACCGGGATTCCTGTCCAACGAGAGATCACCTCTGCGATATCTTCGGCGTCCACCTCCTCTTTCATCATCTGCTTTTCGCCTTGATACTCAATCAACTCCTTTTTCAAGGCCTCAATTTCCTCTTCTCGCTTGACTACACTCCCGTATCGGATTTCTGCTACTCTCCCAAAATCAGCCTGACGCTCTGCTTCTTCTGCCTCTACCCGCAATGCTTCCACCGCTTCCTTGGCAGTACGAATCTTCTCCACGATCCTCTTCTCATTTTCCCAGTGCGCCCGTAGATTGTTTCGGGTCTCACCTAAATTGGCGAGTTGTTCTTCTATCTCACCTAACTTTTTATTCTCTTTTTCTCGCTTGAGCGCCTCTCGCTCGATTTCCAGATGCCTGATTTTACGCTCGATTTCGTCCAATTCCTCAGGCATAGAGTCCATCTCCAATCGAAGTTTTGCAGCACTCTCATCGATCAAGTCAATGGCTTTGTCTGGCAAAAACCTATCGCTGATATAGCGGTTAGATAATTCGGCTGCGGCCACAATGGCGGCGTCGGTGATGCGCACGCCATGATGCACCTCATAGCGCTCTTTCAAACCCCGAAGGATGGAAACGGTGTCTTCGACGCTAGGTTGATTGACCAAAACCGTCTGAAAACGCCTTTCAAGCGCCTTATCCTTCTCAATATACTTTTGATATTCGTCTAAGGTAGTAGCACCAATTGCTCTCAACTCTCCTCTTGCCAAAGCTGGCTTTAGGATATTGGCGGCGTCCATGGCTCCGTCAGCTTTGCCGGCCCCAACCAGCGTATGGATCTCATCGATAAATAGTACGATAGAGCCATCCGCTTCCACAACTTCTTTGACCACGGCCTTGAGCCTTTCTTCAAATTCCCCTCTAAACTTCGCCCCAGCAATCAAGGCTCCCATATCGAGGGAGTACAGCGTCTTGCTCTTGAGGTTCTCCGGCACATCACCTTGGATTACCCTAAAGGCCAGTCCTTCAGCAATCGCGGTTTTACCTACCCCCGGCTCTCCCACCAAAATTGGATTGTTTTTGGTACGGCGAGAAAGGATTTGCATCACGCGTCTAATTTCATCCTCACGACCGATGACAGGGTCTAATTTCCCCTGTCTTGCCATTTCGTTGAGGTTACGCGCGTATTTTTTTAAGGCATTATACTTTGCCTCTGGATTTTGGTCGGTTACTCTTTGTCCACCTCGGATATCCTCCATGATGGTGCGCAGTCCTTTTTCATTAACGCCTTGCTCTTTGAGCAATTGGCCAGCTCCGTTGCCGGCTTTGACAAGGGCAAGGAGTAGATGCTCTAGGCTGACAAACTCATCATTGAGTTTACCGGCCAGTTTATTGGCAACCTCTAAGGTCGCGTGCAACTGATTGGAAAGATATTGGCCTCCTGTAGCACCGCTTACAGTAGGATATGAAGTGATCAGTTCTTTTACTTTGGTAGATAAGAAATCAATGTTTACCCCTAGCTTCTTGAGCATGAAGGGGATGATGCTCTCTTCCACCGACAAAAGCGCCTCTAGGAGGTGCCCTGTCTCAATCGCCTGCTGTCGATTCGTCTTGGCAATCTCTCCTGCCTGCTGAATCGCTTCCTGTGATTTGAGCGTATATTGATTGAAATTCATCTTGGCTTATTTAAGCTTTGCTTCTTGTCTCTTTTTATGAACAAATTGCTTACCAAGCGTATTTTTATGCCATCCTGTCGGTTTTTTGAAGATTTTACTGCCACTTAGGCATAAATTGGTGTTTGATTCTGCCTTTACTGCTGCGCAGAACGCTTCTTTTTGATGAGATGATTGATGGAGACACAAAATGTTGCGTCTCTACGCTCGATTCGATGGGTCTAAGCGTTCCGCGCAGCGGTAAAAATGCAGACTTGAACTTGCATGCGATCTTCCGTATTTTGGGAATAGACCAAAAATGATAATGAAAGGCATCACTACCCTCCCCCAAGGCTCATCTCAGCCAACCCACGCTACGATAGACTTAGGCTTGTATCAGGATCTTTTTACGGCAAATTTTGGCGAGCCCACCAAAGCGGCCTATTGCCAATTGCAACAAAACGCCCAAGGCCGTCAATTTGCCACGATAGACTTAAGGTATTGGGTCAATGTATTTCCTTACTTCCAGAAGGACGTCGCTGAGCGCATCGCCTGCGAAAATGAAGACGCCCAAGCTAGCCCAGCTACAAATACCAGCCCTTCTTGGCAAAGTACCGCTAAGGCCATCATCGATACTGCCCATACTTTTCTCGGCACTAAGCACGTGATGGGGGGCATGACCAAAGCAGGCATAGATTGCTCTGGCTTAATTTATACAGCTTTTAAATCAGCAGGCATGGAGCTTCCGCGCGTTTCGCGAGATCAAGCGACCAAAGGTCAAGCCATCGACCGTACCCAGTTGCGACATGGCGATTTGCTGTTTTTTGGCACGGGCACTCCCGGCAGGATCAATCATGTTGGCATCGTAACTCAAACGGACCAAGAAGGTGGCGTAAAGTTTATCCACACCTCTACCAGCAAAGGCGTCATGGTTTCTCCCTTGACATCTTCATATTGGTCACGGGTCTTTTTGGAGGCACGTCGAGTATTAGCTTAGAGATGGACTACTGCTGCGCAGAACGCTTGTATCGGGATTGATTGGCAGCATCAAAAACGCCAACCAATCGAGAGCTCCGAGAATGGGAAAAACGGAATTTCACCGTCTAAATTCAATTCTCCATTTTGGGGGATGAATCCAAAATCCGATCTAAGATTTTTTATAATATCAACTTCTTCTCGTAAGTATAAGCCACCCCCGATTGAGCTTTCTACCCGGAGTACAATCCGCTCGCAGAATATGTACTCTGCGCCAAAACCCAAGAGTATAGAAGCATTGACAGTAAGTGCCTCATCATGGTACTCCCTAGGAGTCGGGTTTAGTAAGGTTACGGAGCTTGCTCGCCTTTCGACCCATTCTCTGCCCAGGATAAGATCTCCAAGAGCATACATACGAAATTGTTTCAAAAAGTCATCCCCCCAAAAGCGATATTGCGCTCCCACGCTAATACAGGATCCTTTAAAGCGTATATCGCTAAAATTATCTGAATCCAGCACTCCAACTGTGTATCCAACTAAAGGCTGATAGTCAAAGCCCATTCGGATGCTGAGTCGTTTGCCGTAATCAAAACGATATTCTAAACCAGGAACCCACAAGTTTTCAGCTGGCTGCAGTGGGAAATCACCGGTGAGGTTACGCGTAGCACCCGCAAAATTTAGGGAAAGGCTGTTGTAAAAGCCCTGGTCTTGGGCCCTAAGGCTAACTAATAGCCCAAAGAGACAGATACTAAGTAAAGTTGTTTTCATGCTAATAGGTCTTTACTATCCAGACTTGATTTAGCATGAATCTGTTGTTAGAATCTCATTAGAGTTGACTTTGGGGATTGTATTAGGCCTCAAGTCAATGAAAAATTCATTGGTTTCTGCTTCGCAGAACGCATTTCGACAGAGTCTCAAGCATTGGGACGACGAGAAATCTCATAGCTGGCCAAATTGTATTTCCAAGGAGACAAATCGAGATCCCGATTTCGAGACTCCCCCCCAAGGGGATTCGAACTAGGACCGCTGGCGGCTACTGATAAGCGTTCTGCGAAGCAGTAGGCCTAATCCCGATACTCAGCTTCTTGCTTCATCATAGCCGCTTGGACTGCTTTGACGAGGTCTTCAGAAAATAGCATGCCGCTATTCCAAGTAGCGGTGTATTTGAGGCCTTCCGCAACATCATGATCGCGGGAATAATTCATCACTTCTTTGGTGCCGCGCATGGTAAGGGGCGACTTTTGGGCAATTGTCTTGGCCAGATCCATCACCTTGGCGAGCATCTCTTCACGATCAGGATACACCCGATTGACCAAACCAATTTGTAGGGCTTCTTCCGCTCCCACTTTGCGACCGGTAAAGGCCATTTCGCGAGCCATACCTTCGGAAATGATACGCGGTAGGCGTTGTAAAGTGCCTAAGTCAGCGACGATTGCCATGTCAATCTCACGGACGGAGAAGTAGCCTTTTTCCGTGATATAGCGCATATCGCAGGCAGTAACAATATCCACCCCAGCCCCTATGCAGCCGTTATCAATAGCGGCCAATACGGGTTTACGACAATTTTCTATGGCAGTAACCGTACTTTGCAACCACAAAACATGCTTCCTGAAGTTTTCTCTTTTGCGGCCTTCGTCCGGATTTTGGTTAGCCTGATTTTGCTCCATGAGGTAGGCCAAATCAATCCCCGCACAAAAATGTTTGCCTTCTCCACTCAGGATAATGGCTCGTACGCTCGGCTCATCGTCCAAAGTTTCAAAGATCAACTTCAGTTCAGCCCAAGCATCATGGTTAAGGGCATTGGCTTTGTCAGGGCGGTTGAGTCGTATGTGAGCAACCTTATCAGCAATATCGACGAGAAATGTTTTGTAGTTCATGACATGAAATTACAAACGATCTGCCAACACACAAACCCTACGGTAGACTTCTCTTACTCCATTTTGCTGATTGGTGATCTCAATCGCGATGACATACATCCCAATATCCGCCTTGGTGTTTTTGTTGTCGGTACCGTCCCAGAAGAAAGTGCCTTCATCTGGACTAAGCAATAGATTGGGTTGCAGCTCTTTGATGAGACGGCCGCGAGTATCAAAAACTTGAACGCGGGCATTGGCGCCATTGAAAGGAAATTGATAGCGTATCGCAATCACATCGTCCTCGCCATCATCATTGGGAGAAAAGGTCTGAGGCTCTAAACTGACAAAGTCTTCTGCTCCGGCATCGGGCACAAATTGCGAGTTTTCATATCCGGGAGTGGCATAGTTTACCGTTGAGGCCGCAGAATGCCAATTACTAATTTCCTGTGTAGGAACCGTAGTGGATAAGCGTTCGAGTGAAACGCCATCATCATCGACTAAGGTGGGATAATGATAATCATCCAAATAGGCAAAACGATCTAGTACCAATCCATCTCGCCTCAGGAGCACCACTTCTCCCTCTCCATCATCATAAGTCGGAAAACCAGCCATCTGCCAGAAATTAGCGTTCACTGGAGTTTGATAACTTAATTTTTGAAAAGCGACATCTTTGGTCAGGCAGAGGATTTGCCCCGGCAAGAAGGGAATACTTTGGTCGCTCACGACATCCGTATTGAAGATCGAATCCGTATCGGGCAAGCCTTCGCCTATTTGCAGCTCGGCTAAGTCGAGTATGTTGGTTGAGACATTGATGATCTCCACAAAGTCTGAGCCACCCGTAAAGGGATTGAAGAGGATTTCGTTGAGCAAAATATCTCCCTCTGTAATAGGCACAGGAAGGCCCAACAATATCACCGTATCGCCGACATTCCCTGCACAGTCGCTATGGTTGAGTGTCAATTCGTAAACGATATTGCTTTGTAGATCTTGGTCCAGCAAAAGACTGACTTCTCGCAAATAAGGTTGAGTGGTGGTGGCGAGTAAGGGTTCTCCTATCCCTTCAGAAAGCGAGTAATTGAGGGTGTTTTCTAATGCGAGCAGGTCCATTTGCTCACTAAAGCGCAAAACGATCCGATTGGGTTCCGGTAGCAAAATCGTTTCAACCGTCGCAAGGGTGAGATCATCAAAAGTTCCGAGCACACTATTGGCCTGGCCGGGAGTGCCTCCAATGTTGGCTGTTGAGGGCAACCAATTGGCAGGATTGTTACAGCCGCTTGGTCTGGGATCGATTCTTTCTAGGGAAAAACCGCCATCTCCTTTATCGCTTTCACCGTACCAAGCGTTTTCATAAAACACAAAGTCGATCAGTTCGCCAGTAGCACTATAAAGAAAAAGTTCATCACTCGCGTTGTTGAGAGAAGGCATACTGCTCAGAGCGATCACTTGCCCAAAAGGAGAAAACAAGGCAGAATCGGCTTCATCCACCAAAATAGCATAGCCACCAGCGGCGATTACTCCGGACGATACGCTGCCAATGACGCCTCCATCTGTAAAACTCAGCCCGCTCAAATCGATGGCTAAATCAGTAGGATTGTGGAGCTCGACATATTCTGCGGCTGGTAGTCCAAAGGAAGGATCAAAATCCGCGATAAATTCTGTGATGACAAGGGAAAGTGGGAAAGCAGGCCTGCCACGCAGAACGCTTATTTGAGCTGGACTTTGCAATAGATTGCCACTACAGTCTGCGACATTGGCGACGGACAAATCATACGTTTGCCCAGTGACCAGGGTATCTGTAAAGCTCAGTAGCACTGAAAGAAAGTCGGGGCCAAGCGGCTGCGCGAGATCTGGCGTTCCCAGTATGGGTTGTAAATTATAAGCCGCCAAATCAGCCAGCAACAAGGAATCCATTGCCTCATTAAAGCTGAGGACAATTTGATTATTGGCCAAGACATTTACTCCCGTCAAAATGGGAGCTGTTGTCTCTGGTTGATCATTGAATACGCTATTGGGGAAGGCCGGCGTCCCACCACTTGCCGCTACCGAAACGGTCCAATTGGCGATTTGGGGGCAGCTTGTGGGATTGGGATTGATACGTTCGAGACTGTAACCGCCATCATCTTTGTCAGGATCGCCATACCAGCTACTCTGGTAATTGAGCTGGTCAACGAGACTCCCATTGTCAGCCCGCAAAGTCAACTCATCTCCTCCATTGACCTGAGCTGGCCAAGTGCTGAGTCCTTGCACGGGAAAGGGAAACAAAGCAGTGTCGGAAGCTCGGCAAAAAACCACATACTCATTTGGACTCAAAATATAATCAGGCAAACTGCCAGTGGTAGTACCGTTGGACAAGGTCCAATTGAGCAGATTAAACACCTTATTGCTACGATTGTAAAACTCTACAAATTCTGACTCTGGCAAACCAATCGCAGGAGTCGGGTCTGGCATGATCTCATTAAAAATCACATCGCCTCTGCTGGGGATTTCCGGTACGATATAGCTAAATGGTAGATCTACTGCCTGTGGCATGACATTGCCACTAAGGTCAGCAATACCACTTATGGTCAAGAGATAATTGGTATTATTGGCAAAGGCATTGCCAAAGCTTAGGTTGACAATGCGACTATCATTGGGGTCAATCGCGGCACTTACGGGATTGCCCAAAGCTTGATCAAGACTATAGTTGCTAGGGTCGGTAGCGGTACTGGGATCTATTCCTTCGGAGAACGCCACGCTCAATTCGTCTAAGGATAGCACACTCACGTTTAATGGCTGGGGTGGATCGGTATCGACGATTTCAGGCCCAATATAAATATCATCAAAGAAAAAAGATTGGGCGCGGGTGGAACTATGCTTAACGTAAATACCAAAGAAACTCGTACTGGTGTAGGTCAAGTCTTGGATGCTCCCTTCTTGCTGGAAATTATTAATTGCGGCAGGATCAGACCACAGGGACCAATTGCCTTGACTATCTCGCAATACTTTGACAAAACCGCTTAACCCACTGCCCGCATTTCCATCAATGCCATCGATAATTTTGGTGCTAGTGCTGCCATCTTGCCGAAAAAGATCATAGCTATCGTTGCTACCAGACTCCCCCACGCCAACATAGTAGCCATTGAGTGGACCTTCGAGATCAGCCTGATCCGACACTAGATAGATGCGTATCTGATTACTCGTAGAAGGTGCAAAGGCATAGTCCAGCTTCAAACGCCATTCTGTTTCCCCGATATCTGTACTACTAGTGCTGACATGAAGCACCTCGCTAGCGGCTGGCCCATTGGATTGCAGCTCAAGATTGGCATTGACTTGAAAGAGGTTTATTTCCCCCAACCAAGTGGGATTATTGAGGAGTTCTCCATCGGAGAAGTCTTCCTGAAGCTGAGCTTGGGTAGAAAAAAGGAGCAAAAGCAGACAGCTTAGCAAGACGGATTTATGCAACATGCGGGTAATCTTAGTGAGCGCTTCAAAATACGAAAAGTAATGCGATTTTTACAGAAACTAGTGCTTAGAGCGTGCCTGCTGCGCAGAACG
>JBCAWW010000189.1:0-8394 GCA_038534415.1 Bacteroidota bacterium
GTAACAATTTACGACCTTATTGGACATATCTCAACTTCAATTCGCTCCAACTGCTGTCTTGGTAAATTTCGATGTCCGTCCAGCGTTCAATTTCCCATTCGTTAAAGGCGTTGAGTTTGATCACCAATTGGAGTTGTCCCTGAAATAAGGTCGTCAAGCTCGTATCACTATGATTGACCCGAAGCAGATAATCGCCTACATATTTGAGCGAATCAGAAGTAACGTCCTGTAAATCTGTTTCGGTCAGAGAAAGTGAATTGCCCGTAGCTACCGCGAGGTCGGCTACAAAATTATCAAAATAGGCCTGCTCATCAGAGATAGACCAGTTCACCCAGATATTTTCATTGTTGTTGAAAAGACTCGCCACCGGCTGAAATTCGAGTTGTTCTTGATTGAAGCAGCGCAGATAGTTTTGCACATTGCGCTGGTTGACAGACTGTTGGAGATTGTCCAAAAGGATCTGATAATCCGTTGGACTCACCCAATTTGAAGCAGAACTACTAGGAGGCTCCACCGGCCGAATATTGAAGCAGCCCGCGAGCAGGATCACTATAGCAAGGAGCATGATGAAAGGAGAACGCAGCTTTTGGGCCACTACTGTTCCTGCACGCTCATCGATATCTTTTGCTGCCATCATATACTTAAGTATTTCCCTTCTTGGCTCCTACCCTCTTCGATTTTTCTCGTCTTTTTTTTATTCGCTGCTTCGCAGAACGCTTCTCGTTTGCCAGCTAGCCTTTATTCTCAAGCTCTTTTAGCCCTAAGGCATCGCTTAGGCACCTCCTCAATCCAGACTCTTTGCTTAAAACTAACAAAAGTCATCCCCAAAATGAGAACTAATTAAAAACTCTTTCGTATTATTGACCGACCGGTCATTCATAAAACCATAAATGAGTCCAAGATCCTCCAAACAATTTGAAGAAATTCGAGAGCAAAGCCGTGACAAAATCCTTGCTGCGGCCTTTGAACTATTTGCCAAAAAGGGTTATCACAATACCTCTATTTCGCAAATCGCCAAGCAAGCTGGCGTAGCCAAAGGACTGATTTACAATTACTTTGAAAAGAAAGAGGACCTAATGACAGGCGTGGTCATGCACGAGTTTGCGCAAGGAGATGACTTTCTCGCCCAAGTGATGGCGGCCAGCCCCGGTAAAGACCGATTACGGATGATGTTCGAATTATCCTTTGACTTCATTACCCAAAATATCGAGTACCAAAGGCTAATGGGCCAGTTGAGTATGCAACTCAATGAATTTCCAGACCTAATGGAAATGGTCAAAGGCAAATACCAGGTATTGCTCCCTCTGCTCACCGAAATGCTCAGAGACGCAGGCCACCCTGAACCCGAAAAAGAAAGCATCATTTTAGGTGCCATCATGGATGGCATTGGCCTCCAATACATCGTCCTTGGCGATGCTTTAGCAATCGACGAAATCAAAAACGACATAATCAACAGATACTGTAAATAAGTTCACACATATGAAAAGATTATTTTCCATATCACTCATGCTGCTCATGATCTTGGGTAGCGCCACAGCTCAAGATGCTGCTGCCATCATCAAAAAGGCAGAGGAAGTCCGCCGCGGTATCGAGAGTTCGCAATCAGAAATGACCATGACCATTGTCCGTCCCAAATGGACGCGCTCGATGTCCATGAAAAGCTGGTCCAAAGGAGATGACTATGCCCTCATCGTAGTTACAGCTCCTGCCGCCGAAGAAGGCAGCGCTACCCTTAAACGGAGCGATGAAGTTTGGAGCTATATCCCCAAAGTAGGTCGTACGATCAAGCTTTCACGCTCGATGATGTCCCAAAACTGGATGGGTTCCGACCTTACCAATGATGACCTTGTCCGCGAGGTATCACTCATCACAGATTATGAGCACAAGATACTCAAAGACAGTACGATAGAGGGACGAAAGTGCTGGAAGATCGAGTTGATTCCCCACGAAGATGTAGCCGTAGTTTGGGGTAAGGTCCACATGTTTGTTGACCAAAAAGACTACCTCCAAATGCGGACAGAATCGTTCGACGAAGACGGCTACCTCGTAAATGTCATGCAAGCCTCGCAGATCAAAACCATCGGCGGTAGAGCCTATACCGCCAAAATGGAGATCATCCCTGTCGAAGAAGAAGGCAACAAAACCATCTTGGAATATACCAGCCTCAAGTTTGACGTGCCGCTCGACGATACTTTCTTCTCAGTCCAAAATCTCAAACGCATCCGCTAATACGATTCACCTTTACACACTCAATACATGATGATCCTAAAACTGGCGTGGCGCAATCTCTGGCGCAACAAACGCCGTACGCTCATCACTAGCTCCGCGGTCTTTTTTGCGGCATTTCTGTCTATTGCGATGAACTCCATCCAAGACGGTATGCACAAGCAGATGATCCAAAATGTGGTGGGCTATTACTCAGGCTATGTCCAAATCCATCAAGATGGATACTGGGCCGAACAGACGATAGACAATACCTTTACGGTAGAGGAGCAAGTACAAAAAGTGGCCAATGATCACCCCTCCGTGGAACGCTCAGTCCCGAGATTAGAATCATTTGCTCTAGCGATTGCCGATGATGTTTCGCGCCCAGCTATGGTTGTAGGCGTCGATCCATTGCTTGAAGACGAGTTTACCAAGCTACAAGCCAAATTGGTCAAGGGAGATTATTTCTCCGCCAATGGGCAAGAAGTAATCGTGGCCGAAGGACTCCTAGAAAAACTCAAAATCGGGCTTGGAGATACCATCATCTTGCTAGGTCAAGGCTATCATGGGGTTACCGCTGCTGGCAAATATCCGATAGGCGGCATCATGAAGCTGGGAGCCCCAGAACTCAACTCTCGCTTGATCTATCTCCCGCTCGCAGCGGCTCAAGAGATGTATGGAGCACCAGAATTATTAACCTCTCTGGCTCTCGATATCAGTACACCGGATAAGTCGGCTCAAGTAGCGCAAAAGCTACAAGAGGATCTGCCCGAAGGCTACGAAGTTATGGATTGGAAGTCAATGATGCCCGAACTCGTACAGCTCCTCGAAGCGGACAAAGGGGGCAATGTGATCCTGCTAGGTATCCTTTATTTGGTCGTAGGCTTTGGCATCTTTGGTACCGTACTGATGATGACCGCAGAGCGCAGATACGAATTTGGTGTTTTGATCGGGATTGGCATGAAAAAAATCAAGCTTGCAGCAACTGTCTTGTTAGAAACGATCTTTATTTCTCTCCTAGGCGTGCTAGTAGGTAGCATTTTTGCCTTGCCCTTGGTGAGTTATTTTCATTACAACCCCATTTATCTCGAAGGTCTCAAAGAAGCTTATGAGCAATATGGTTTCGAACCCGTACTGATGACCTCCATCGAACCAAGCATTTTTATCAACCAGGCGATCATTGTCTTGGTAATTTCTTGCTTGATCTCTATCTATCCGGCTTTCCGCATCATGAAAATCGATCCGGTCAAAGCCATGCATGTCTAAGGAATTATAGAAGGTAAAATCTATAGATTTTTGCCTTATGTGCTTCAAAATTCAACAATAATAAAATGATCACACTTATAGCTTGGCGAAATGTTTGGCGGAGCAAATTGAGATCGATGGTAGTGATTACGGCCGTAGCCTTGGGATTATTGGCAGGGATATTTATGCTCGCCTTTTCCTACGGTATCAACCAGACTCGTGCCAGAGACATCATCGAAACCCGCATTTCCCACGTCCAAATACATGCCCCTGCTTTCAAAGACGAAATGAAAGTAAGTATGACGGTCCCTAATGGACACCAAATTCTTGAAGCGTTACGCAATGATGAGAGAGTCGCAGCAGTATCGGGCCGGCTGGTGATTCAAGGTATGCTCAGCAATGCCCGCGGTGCCCATGGAGTATTGATCAATGGTATAGATCCGGAAGGTGAAAATGCCTTGACCCGCTTCGCGGAACGCCAAGTCGCGGGTAAAGACACCTTTATCAAAAAGAACAACGGCATTTGGGTTGGTGCTGCCTTGATGGAAAAACTCGGATACGAAATCGAAGATTCTCTCGGCAACAAAGATTATAAGCTGCGCAAAAAGATTAATCTTTCCTTCCAAAGGCCCGATGGTCAAACCCAAGCAGCTAGTTTTCGGATTTCAGGGGTTTATCGCTCCGTCAACTCCAAACTCGATGAGCTCAATGTCTATGTTAGGCAGGATGCCTTGGCCGCTTTGATGGATACCAGCTTCGCTGAACTCCCAGTCCATGAGATTGCCTTCTTGCTGCACGATCAAGAACTTTCGGAAGACAGTGTTTTTCTAGCCTCCCTTGGAGAAAGCTTTGGTGAGGTGCAGATCGAAAATTGGAAAGACCTTGCCCCTGATATCAAACTCGCAGACGAAAGCTTTGGCATTACAGTCGGCATCTTGATGGGGATCATCCTCTTGGCCCTTTTATTTGGCATTATCAATACCATGTACATGGCCGTAATGGAGCGAACCCGAGAACTCGGCATGCTTATGTCGGTGGGTATGAACAAAGGCAAAGTATTTATGATGATCATGTTGGAGACCCTATTTCTCACCTTGATCGGTGCCCCCATCGGAATGCTAATCGCTTACGGCCTGACCCTATATTTTGGTAGCGCGGGGATTGACATCTCGGCCTTGGCCGAAGGGGCTAGCAGTATGGGAGTAGGCACGATGGTCTATACAGAGCTCGAAACTATGTACTATTTCACGATTGGTATCATGGTATTCTTTACCGCCTTGTTTGCTGCTATTTTCCCGGCGATCAAAGCCCTCAGCCTCAATCCTGCCGAAGCAGTAAGGGCAATTTAATTCATCAGGGACTGGTCCCAAAGATCACGTCCTCGCTCATTCAAAACATCAAAAAGATGAACGTAATAGAAACTAAAAATCTTCATAAAACATATACCGGTGTAGTCGATGTACACGCCGTCAACGATGTCAATATTCAAATTGAAGCGGGTGAATTTACCGCCATCGTCGGTCCTTCAGGCTCTGGCAAAACCACCTTGCTCAATATGATTGGTGGCCTCGATCGCCCTACACGTGGGCAAATCACCATCAATGATCAAGACATCACCCAGCTCAGCAATAACGAATTGATTGACTACCGCCTCCACAATATTGGCTTTGTCTTTCAGGCCTACAATCTGATCCCAGTATTGACCGCCAAAGAAAATGTAGAATTTGTGATGCTACTTCAAAAGCGTCCAGAAGCCGAACGAGACGCCCGCGTCAAAGAGCTCATGGAAGCCGTAGGCTTGGGAGATCGGATGCGCAATCGCCCCGCCCAAATGTCCGGTGGCCAGCAACAAAGGGTAGCCGTTGCGCGTGCGCTGGCCCCAAAACCAAAATTTATCCTTGCCGATGAGCCTACCGCAAACCTAGACTCCGTCTCTACCGCCACTCTGCTTGACATCATGGCCGAGCTCAATCGCAAAGAAGGCACCACCTTTATTTTCTCTACCCATGATCAGCGAGTAATCGATCGAGCGCGTCGTGTGATCACTTTAGAAGATGGCAAAATCGTGAGCGATGAGCGTAGAGATTAAACTTCCAAATATGGGGCAGAAAGTGCTAGCCAGTCTAGCCTTTCTCGCCTTCCTTTCGCTAGGCAATGTCCTCGCTCAAGACAAACCCAAGAAGCTCGATATTGGAGGATATGTCAAGTTTTTACAGACTCAATATTTTGTAGCCAATCCAGTGCTTGACACGACGATTGGATTGACCGATAATTTGATCCACAACCGACTTAATCTCCATTATTATCCCAATGCAAAATGGGACATCGGGCTGGAGACGCGAAACCGCATTTTTTACGGCGATCAGATCAAACTCAATCCTTTGTACAGTGATCAGGTTGATACCTACAATGGCTTGGTCGATCTATCCGTCCGATGGATTGATACTGGAGGTTTTTTGTTTCATAGCATTATCGACCGTGCCTATATCAACTATTCCTACGAAAAGTGGGACATCACCCTAGGACGCCAGCGCATCAATTGGGGCATCAACACTGTTTGGAATCCCAACGACCTCTTCAATGCGTTTAATTTCTTAGACTTTGATTATGAAGAGCGGCCCGGCAGTGATGCTATTCGGGTGCAATATTTTCCCGGGGTTGTCTCCAGAGTAGAAGTTGCCTTTGCTCCGGATGACACCATCGAAAATAGTGTGGGCGCTGCTCTTTATATGTTCAATGTCAAAGGTTATGACATCCAGTTGCTCAGCGGCTATTATAGAGGCGATGCAGTAATTGGGGGTGGCTGGGCCGGTAATTTAGGGCAAATTGGCTTTAAAGGGGAAGCTAGTTACTTTATCCCCACCGAGGCCTCCACCGATAGCGTCAATAGTTTCAATGCTTCGGTAGCCCTTGATTATGTCTTTGGAAATGGCATGTACGTCAGTGGCTCGGCTTTATTTAATAACCGTGGTCAAGGCGGTGGCACCAATCAATTGGGCTTGGTTGGAGGGGCACTCTCACCAAAGAATTTGTTTCCCTCTCGCTTCGCGATCTACGGGGCAGCTTCGGGCAATATTACCCCTCTCTGGACGGTCAACGGCTCCTTTATCTATGGACCAGGCAGCAATTTGGTAGCCTTCATTCCCAGCTTTACGTACTCCATCAAAGAAAATTGGGCGCTTGATTTCATCGGCCAAAGCTTCTTTAGCGAGCAAGATGAGAACTTTGGCCATCAGGCCACTGGGGTATTCTTACGCTTGAAATGGAGTTATTGATCTTGAGCTTCAAAGCACCATTTATCGCAGAGACATTGGTTCCACTCCCTTACAAAGTTTGCCATTTCATCTAGGTAGGAATTGATCGCAGTTATCCCTTTGTACTCTTTTTGCTCGTGCAATAAGACAGGTTCTGCCAATTGAGTTTCATAAGCTATCCTCCTAGCCAAAACCATTTGATCGAGTCGTTCCGCCAAGGCCGCCTGTACCGGATTTGCTTTCTCTAAAGTCAGTTCAAACATTTCTGTATTCTTTTTTTGTACAAACGAAGTTTTTTACCAAACGTTCGGTAATAAACCACAAAAAATAAGAGGCGAGCTTTCCTGCAAAGAAAAACTCGCCTCCACTATTGGTATTTCCTTATGCTAAATGAGCAGCCAAACGATCAAAGGCAGAGCCCCAACCATTGTAAAAGCCCATTTCTTCTTGTTGCTTGCAATACTCTGCTGTCTCATGGACCACATGAAAAGTAAACTGCGTTTGCTCGCCTTTGGCTTCAAAAATCATATGCATTTCCACTCCTACTGTCATCGGTTTGAAGTCAGCGGAGGTAACGATTTTCTCCATAGGGACGATTTCGCTATAGGTTCCTTCGGAGATAAACTCCTGTCCATTGGGCATAGGCATCTTAAATTTCCACTTTCCGCCCACTTTGAATTCAAATTCTACGACCTCAATGGCCATTCCTTTGGGGCCCCACCAATTGGCAAGATGCTCAGGTTGAGACCAAGCTTCCCAAACTAGTTTGAGAGGCGCATGTAAAGTCCTTTCGATCGTCAAAGTGCGATCTGCTGCTGTTTCTAATTTATTCATTGGCTTTATCTTTTGCTTGTAGATTGGCTAAGTATGCTTCTAAAGAATCAATTTTTTCTTCCCATAGTGCCCGATATTGCTCGATCCAAATAAAAGCAGGCACCAAAGCACTCGGCTTGATTTGACAGTATCGCTCCCGGCCCTGTTGATTGATCTTAATGATGCCGCATTCATTGAGTATCCGCAGGTGTTTGGAAACTGCTGGACGGCTGATCGCAAAGTTTTCTGCGATCGCACTCACCGTCAATTGCTCCTCAGCCAAGAGCTCAATGATCTCTCTGCGCACTGGATCTGCAATCGCTTGAAAAACGTCTCTGCGCTCTTTTTGCATAATTAAGTAACCGTTTGGTTACAAATATAAGCGTAGCTATTTGGTTACGCAAATTATTTTTGCCGACTCCGGTTCATTTTTGCTTGATTCATGCCTTTTGCCAATGATTTGTATAAACATTCCTAAATTGAGCCATGATCGTCGGAATACTACTTGCGGCCGGAGAGGCGAGTCGCATGGGCCAAGCCAAACAACTCCTTCATTATCAAGGCCAAACCCTTATCCATCGCGCGGTGCTAAACCTCTTGCACGCCCCCTGCGACCGGATCATCGTGGTTTTAGGGGCCCATGCAGATAGCATACGCCCCGGCCTGACTCACTTACCCGTAAAGATTATCCATAATCCTCATTGGCAGGAAGGGATGAGCAGTTCCATCAAAGCGGGTATGTCCTTGGTCCCAGAAAACGCAGATGCTGTCATGATTAGCTTGGTAGACCAGCCCAAGGTACATTCCTAAATTGAGCCATGATCGTCGGAATACTACTTGCGGCCGGAGAGGCGAGTCGCATGGGCCAAGCCAAACA
>JBCAWW010000190.1:0-8314 GCA_038534415.1 Bacteroidota bacterium
CTTGGAGGTAGGATTTTTGGCTTAGGAGTTGTTTTTGAGCCTGTGCCAGAACGCTTATACTCGTCCCTTGGATGTCGGACAATGCGGCAGCCATTAGCAATACATCTCCCACTTCATGCTTAGGATCAGTAAAGCAATTGCCTGCAACAGAAAACATATCCATCATCTCTAAGCCCCAAACCTCTGCTTCCAAGAGTGGATTCAAATCTAGCCCGACACTAAGTCCTTGCTGTTCAAGACAATTGCAATGGCCAATATATTGTTTAAGTAGTTTTTGCAGATTGCTTGCGATCAATCGATCTAGTTGGGGCGCAAAGCTATGATTAGAAGCGTTCAGCCGAAGGCTAAGCTGATGTAACAAAGCAAAATGATCCTCATAAAGCTCTAGAAACACAGCTATGAGCAAGTCTTTACGTGGTTCTGCTCGTACCAATGAGATGGCCTCATTAAAGCTCAGACTTAGTTTATTTAGGTCTAGATGCTGGAGTCGAGCCAGTTGGAAGGGCAAGCTATCTACAAAAAATTGTTGCCAATCATGTAGCCCGAGCTGTAGGTCATAAAAATTGATCTGGCCCGCAAACTCATAAAGATAGACGAGTAGATCTCCCAGCTTACGATCGTCAATATTGATATTTTGAGGATCAAGAGATGACAAATGCCTCTCCTCCTGGCGAGTGCCCGGATTAAGTAAGAATGGATGCGGTATAGGATTGGGATTTGTCATTTGAGCCTGGTGCTTAAATCGATTCTTCTGCTTCTCTCAAATAAAAATCATAGACATAGTTGAAGCGGTTATTGGTACCGCTCACGAGATAACTAACTTCTATGGTGAAGCGCCCTTCAATCAAATCAAAGCTATCGACAGGGGTAACCTTGACCTTTTCGACCTGTATGCGTGGCTCAAAAAATAAAATGGCTTCTGTAACGATGTTTTTCAGTAAGCCTATCAGGCCATTATTGAGCGCCTCAAATTGGTAGTCCGCAAGATTGCAACCGAAAGTCGGACGCATAACGCGTTCGCCAAGACTAGTCGAAAGTAGGATGCCCAGACTTTGATTGATATCCTCTATCCCACTGACCATATCAGTGCTTTTATTTTTTAGGTCAAAGCTGGGCGGGAAGGCCCAACCTCGTCCGAGAAATTCTATATTTTCAGCCATTATATTTGGATTTATCCGCCAATCATGACAGTAGGTTCTCCTTTGACGATGACACCTCCGTGGGCAGTTTGATCCCCCATACGAGCGGCAGGTTTACCTCCGATCAATACCGTGGTGGAGCCTTTGACAATAGTGTCTGGCGGTCCGACACAAGTCAGCATATCTCCTACCACAGCAGCCGGCATATTGGCGATCATCACAGTAGGGGCGCCGGGTCCAGTGATCGGTCCTCCTACATGTGGCACGGGTCCGGTTGACATTGGACAGGTATGCATATCAGTTATTCTTGCAGCTGGAGGCATATCAATTTATTTTTACCAATGAGCCTTTAATCTCAGCAATACCTTGTGCTTTAAGAGCTACCATGGCCCCTTGAGCGCTTAGCTGAGATTTGGCTTTGATTTTGATGTTGGTGGCGTCGAGAATCAGGTCTGCTTTTGCTTTTAAAGTCATTTTTGAACCTGCATCTACCGTAATTTCTTTGGGACTTTTGAGCGTTATGCCCGCCCCTTCCATGACCATCTCATTTTTGTTTTGGTCTTTGATGATAATGGTTTTCCCTTTTTCGTCCATCACAATCGAGTTACCTGCTGGGGTCTCAATGGTAATGGTTTTAGTCTCATCATTGAATAGCACCTTCATCTCGCTACGCGTGAAAATGCCTTTCTCATGATTGGTGTTTTTGATACCCTGCAATGGAGCTGGCAGCTTGCTGCTATGCAACATGCCTAATACAATAGGGTCTCTGGGATCATCATTGATAAAGCCTACGATCACCTCGTCATCTATCTCCGGTCGAAAAAAGGTACCCCGCTTCTTGCCAGCATCTAAAGCAGACACTCTCGCCCAGACTCCGGCAGCTGAAGCATCCAAAATGGGTAGTCTTACTTGTATGCGATCTTCTCCGTCAGGGTCCTGTTCTATTTTGACCACTTTGCCGACTTGTAAGCCTCTCATGGCGGGAAGTAAACCGCTCGCAGGACGGTCCATGATATCATCATGCTTGAAGGCAAACCACTCTGGCGAAAGCCCAAATTGTATGATGGTATCCCAGCTTCCATTGGCAACTTCATGTCGCACTCCGGTGACAAACACTTTGCCATTGAAGCGTTTGCCGACTCCTTGAAACTCTACCATATCCATCGGTACGACTTTGGTCGAGCCTACTAATATGCGAGCCGAACCTCTGATCTTGGACAATCGACTCCGCAACAAACAGCCATCGGCCCAGGCTTTGAGCTCTTCTTTACGCGCATGACCTCCATGAGCCAATTCATATTCTTTGGGGCCAACTGTATCTGCTAGTTTTTTGCCGCTTAGGTTACCGGCTTCGCCGAACGATACGCTACTGGCCTCGGCCTCAAATAGTTTATGTGATTTATAATCCCAACTTCTGGCTTTGACTTTTGCCCACTGATTGCGAGCATCTAGCTCTGCATCAAACTCGAGTAGAGTAGCTCCATAAAGCAATTTCAATACGGGTTCGCTACTGGTTTTGGGTTTGAGCACGCTTACTTTTCCTTCACTCACAGAGACCAACATAGCGTTCGCCTCGGCGCGAGAAAGCATAAAATCCCAATCAGAACAATGATACTGCACTAGCTCATCATGCTTCAATGTGGTAGCGTCGATCTTATTGCTAAGACCATGATTGCCAATCAAAGTTTTGATGATGTCAGAGTCTTTTTTCTTCTCGTAATATTTGCTAAAACGACCTCGGGTCATTTTGTCTGCCTTGTCCCGACATTCTATGATTAAATTGCTCTCGGCTTGGTCGCTAATGGAGATGCGTTGCTTTACGACAAGTCCTTTGAAGGCCACTTGATTTTTGCTATCACGCCCTAATTTGATGGTGATTTCTTTGCCAGGCTCAAATGCTTTGTCATTGCTGACTTCAAAATCAGATTCGGAGGGATTGCCATCCCGAATCACAATAGTAGCAATCGGGATCCGGTTTAATTCAGAACTGATGCTTATACCCATTATTTGGGTTTTGTCTTCAATTGCTTTCCCATCAGAAAGCACATCGAAGCTCACCACAGCATGTTTGCTATTTTCGGGTATCGTACGAGGGGCCTGAGCCATATTCAGTTGTTTTCGGTTTTATCTATGGGAGGAAACTCTATGTTTCGTCCAACGGGGACTTGTCTAAGTGAAGTCAAGCCATTGGCTTGGGCGACTTGCATGAAGAATTGACTATCGTTATAGATCCGGTAGGACATTAAGTCTAATCGATCTCCTGCCTCAACTTGTCGGACATGCGTAAGATCTGGAGAATTGGCCCGCGCTTCTTTATCGCGCTTTTTGATACTTAGATGCTGCTTAAAGCTAGTACTCACCTTGGCACGTAGTGGATTGCCTTCTGCATCAAATAGGGTATAGTTGATGCTCAGACTGGCCAAAATGCAAGGAAACTGAAGGTTTTCACCCCAAAAGATTTTCAAAAAGTTAGGGCGGTGAATATCCCCATTGAAATCGTAGGTAACCTTTTTGAGTAGCTCAAACTGCTCTACAACGCTCTTATCGGGATATACATATCCCTCTACCGTCTTGGTACCATCGAGCGTAAAATCAAGCTTCATTTCTTCCGGTTTGGAGAACATATACTTGGGTTCAGCGCCCTGCTGCCCTCCCTCGGCTCGGGTATCGTATTCGTTTTTGTACTGCTCACTATATCCTTCAGGATTTATGGGCAAAAAAAACTGATGAGACTTGCCGATGGGACTTTGCAATTCTTTGTCCTTATAAGCGACGATCGCAATCTTTCGGACGTTAGTCTTTTTTTCAGGTACGCTACTCATCGGTTGTTTCCCATTTTGATCAACTCCATCACTTTTTCAACTACCTTCTTGATTATGCGTTCCTCGGAGAGGGAATCCCCACCACTGCTAGAATGAGACTCCTCTTTGCCAGAAGCAGCAGCACTATCTCCAATGGTCGCTTTGATGACTAATTCTCTAATCTCGATGGGCATAAATCAGGGTCCGGTAAATTCAAATCGGTTGTAATGCAACTCCATAGTTTCAATTAAGACTTCCCCTTTTTCAGCATTGAGTTCGCCAAACTTCCAACTTTTGGGCCAAGCGTGAATTACACTCCAATTCATAATCGGCAAGTGTAAGTCATTGAGCAACAACACGTTCAAGTCCGTAGGCTTGACGACTCCTTGCTCAAAGGCATCTTTGCACCATTTAGTCAGAGAAGAAAAGAGCAGCGGGTGTACCAGTCCTCTTTTCAAAGTCAGGGTTGAATACTTGCGGCGAGTTGGAAGCGCATGTTCAAAACGGTTTTCGCCACCTTCTTTCAAAGATTCAGTATCCATCTGGACTTCTAGGCCCCCAACAGACTGGAAACGAGTGTCCAATCCATTGAGGCCTAGGCCCAAAAAGGTAACTGCAAAGTGAAAGCCAACCGTTTGATGGATAAAATCAGGCATACTGGATCAATTAAGCTTCCAGGATGGTGAGTCCTTCATGTACTACTTCCATCGTTTCAATCGCAATTTCATTCGCATCAGCTTTGAGATCGGTTGATTGAATTTTAGATGGCCAAGCGTTTTCAAGTATCCAGGTGATTACTGGGCTATGCTCTTCGTTTAGCAACTTGATCGTTACTGTCCGGCGATATTGGCTACCAGTAGAATTTCCTTCTTGGAAAAAGTAGGTTTTACGCCACTCTAGATACATATCAAAGTCGCCTTCGAAAGTCCCTCGTTTGAAGGTTACATTGCTATACTTGGTGAGGCCAGGCTGCTTAGACTTATTGTATTTAAGCGAGGTGCCTTCGCGATATTCGATCACTTCGGTTTCAAAGTCGAGACCACTCACTTCGGTAAATCCGATGCGAAAACCATCTCCCCATTCTACTTGGAAGTGAAACTTTGGTAAGGGATAATCCCCTTTTGCTTTTGCCATGATATATTAGGCTTATTAGTTTTTTGAATTCAAATAATTAAAAGGGCTTAGCCACATGCTTTAGCCGTTTCGGCTGTGTTGATAGCATTTGTCAAACTATCTACACAAGCTTGATAAGCCTTTTTGCGGGCTTCGGATGCTACTCGTTCAGACTCAATAGCGGCAATCTCTTTGGCTGCCTTTTTATATTGAGCTTCAGTATCACAATAGTATGGGTCGTTGTTTTCTTTCAAAGAGAAGATTGGCATTTTGATTTGCCCATCTTGACAAGGACTATCGTTGGGAGCATGTCTGCAGTAAACCGGATAATCTGAGGCACTAAATTGCTTCTCGATCTCTTCGAGATTCCGGATTAGTCCATTGTGCTTTTCCAAAGAATGGTGAAGTTGATCACTTCCATCCAAGACTTCGATGGCTTTGATGATACTCTGAATGATCAACTCATAAGCCTCGTTGAACTTAGTGCTGAGAGATTCCATCACCGGCAGGATTTTCATGGGCTTAGTAGCCAATTTTTGGGTTTCTAAGCCTTTGATGACATCCATCAATCCTTTGATCAGTTTTTGCAACTCATCGGCACAATCGATTACATCTTCGAGATCACAAATTAAAATCTTGGTCGCTTTGACCGTATTCTCAGTGTTTTTGGTAAGCGTTTCTGCATGTGCCATAAAATCTGGCAGTTGATATAGCACTGCTTTGGCGAGTTCATCTGTCTTTTGGATATTGTCCCAATAGATTGCTAGTTCGTCCACCCATTCTTTTGCACCAGCGTATCGTCTGGAAGCAGCATTATACTTAGCCGTAGCTATGGAGAGGCCAACTTGTGCTTGTTCCAACTCCTGTTTCCAAGTGGAGATGCAATCTGAGGGATCGCTATAAGCGGGATTTATTATTGTACTCATTGTGAATTTTATTGGTAGTGGCTAGGAAGTTTGGTCCATGTCTTTGTCATCGGCTATGCCCCAGTTCTCTTTCTCTTCTTTGTCGGCGGCGGAATCGATTTTATCGGTAAAAATATCGTTCACCTTTTGACAGATTTCATGGAGGTTGGCTCGACGAGTTTCAATTGAATCGCAGTTTTTATCATCAGTACCAATCCGTATACTTTCCATGAGCGTAGCTCTTAAGCCAGACTGATCTGAATCGGCTGCGAATTTGTCAAACTGCATTTGACTCAACTGTTCGAGAATAGCCGTCAATCCCTCTTGGGCACTATCCACTTCCTCACCAGCGAAAGTCATATTGGTATCGACATCTTTCTTGAAGTTTGAGATATCTGTTTCCAATTGGGCCGCAAGAGGTCCCAAACTCTCGAGATAGCTAAAGGTCTGTATGCCTGAGATATCGACGCCTGTAGAAAATGCGTTCATGGCCAATCCTTGCAGATCTTCAGTTTGCTGGTGTATCGTATTGACGACGCCATCGAGATCCAACTTAGATTTACTGCCTTTTACTTTGATATCAGCCTTGCTAACGCCTGCCTTAATGGCTTCATATAGCTTTAGGTTGCAACTTTGCTCCTCAGAGACAGCGCTTTTCAGGTTACAAGCTTCCGCATGTAGCGCTTTGAGCTTTTCGCGGAGATCTTTCATCGTTTTGACCGCGTCCTGAATCGTACCGCCCAAAGCAGTGCTTTCATCTGCTAATAAAGTAGTATGACTGACAATCAGGTTAGCTTCCTTATTGGCATTGGCCGAGACCATATTGTGAATGTCACGATATATGTCTTGGGTCTTTTGGGCTTTGACAAGGCTACAAACCTTATATTGCCGCTCCCGATTCAATCCATCAATTTCTATTTGTATCGCTTGCTCTTCATTTAGGCTAGCGTTATAGGTATTGACCAAGCTATGGAGATGAGCCGTAATCTGCGGATTCTGATGTTGATAGTCTTTATTAAAATTTGTCATAATGGCTTAGGTTCTAGGCTTCCAACATTTTGTGAGAAAACTTCAGGATGATAAATTCTGCGGGACGAACCACAGCCATACCGATCTCAACGATCATGCGCCCTTCAAGTATATCAGTCTGAGACATCGTATCATTGAGGCCAACATTGACAAAGTATGCTTGTTCGGGGGTACTCCCCATCAAAGCACCAGCGCGCCATTGGAGGGTCAAGAAGTTGGAAATCATCGATTTGACTCTGGTCCAAGTGTTGGCGTCATTGGGTTCGAAGACAAACTGGGTAGTCGCCTTTTTGACGGATTCTTCGACCATATTGAAGAAGCGACGAACTGAGACATAGCGCCACTCATTATCGTTCCCTGCAAGGGTACGCGCCCCCCAAACCATGGCAGCGCCACGACCAGTAAAAGGACGTATCACATTGACTGATTTACCTGCGACCACATCGACATTTAGGCCTGCTTGCTGACGATCATCTACCCGTACTACGGTTTCGACCACAGTGCGAACGTTGATATTGGCGGGGGCTTTCCAAACGCCTCTGCTTTGATCTGTTTCAGCATATAGGCCAGCCATAGCCGCACTTGGTGTCATCTCAACCGGGTATTCTTGCAGCTTCGCCAAAACATTGAAGTAATAATCGTTTCGCTTTTCCTTCAATTCGGCAAACGTACCATTGAGACTGCCGTCTCCTCCAAGTTGTGTGATCGCAACACCGGCATCATCAAACTGATAATCCAAGGTAGTACGCAAGTTGGGAAAATAGGCTGCGCCATACTTCAATTGATCAGTGGTACCACTGATCCCATCGCGGAGGGTAGCGATATTGGCATCAATATAGGCCCCTGCATCCGCTTCGGGATTGGTATTGGCCTCATCTACCCAAACGTCAATAATGGTAAATCGATCTTGTAGTTCTTCACAAGCAATCAAGGCCTCTGTATAGAGCCCATAATAATCGCCCTCCCCAAGAGCAGAGGCATCTGGGAAGAGGATCAGCGTAACTTCATCTACTTTGTTTGAGGCTGCCAAGCCTGCTGAAAGATCCCCTTTTTGCAGTAAAGGAGTGTCTGCTTGCAGGCCAGTAGAAACCACATAGCAATCGGCTCCGCCATTGGCAAAAAACATCTGCATTGCATAATGCATGCGAAATGCTTGGCGATTTTCGATCCCAACTTTGATCAATTCTAAACTGGTTTTGTCTGCATTTTCACGTACTTCTACACTGATTCCGGTTTCATCTTGACTACGACCGAAAAGGTTTTCATAGTTGAGTAGTGAACTGATCTTACGAGGCTTCATTATCAATGAATCCCCATTCGCGTCTTC
>JBCAWW010000191.1:0-8313 GCA_038534415.1 Bacteroidota bacterium
TAGCCAAGAACTAGATGATGTGAGTTTGGAAGATGAAAGTCACCTGCCCGCCTTTCGCTATTATTCTAGCTCAGTAGGATGGACCCAGTATTATATTTGCCAAATCGGCAAGGGCTTTGTCCCGAGCGCTAAAATGGATGAAGGAGAAGGGAAGTCAGTAAGATATTTTGCTAAGACACAGCTCGATTATCCCCCCTATAATCAGATTTTGATCAATACTTATGTTGGGCTAGATACAGAGCTTGAGGAGATGTTGTTTTTGTTGGGAAACCCCGATTCAATTTGGGAAGAGGAGTTTGATCCTTTGGATGAAGAAGCACAGTTTTTTCAATATGGTCAGTCTTCCATTAAGATTGTTGATGAGCGGGTGTTGGAGTTTGAGCTAGCCAACGAGGGGGATGAGCTTGCGCAGATAGTCGTTGGTAGTAGCGCCGCTGATTTGGAGACTCGTTTTCCTTACTCCTTCGGAGAACGCTCAGTCGAGGAAAATGGATTTGTCATGAGCCTTAATATCCTGAGTGAGCAGCACGAATTGAGCGATTATCGGTACCTAAGTATCCATGTCGATGAGGATGTGATCAGCCAGATTTCGCTTTGGGTCAATCCTTAGGAGCTCTATTTCATAGAACGATTAACATTTTTATACCTCTACGGAGAACAGGCCGCGGCCTAGTTCTCCGTTTTTTGTATTAGGGTAGAGGGAAGCGTTCCGCGCAGCGATGAAAATATAACTCTGTCTAGGCAATAGACCGTTCCCGCCAGCCAATGGTAGAGGCGTATTGCATACGTCTCACGAGGGAAGCGTTCCGCGCAGCGGCAAAAGGAAAAAATGATGTCGAATTAGAACTTATCTCGCGACTTGGCCGTGCTCAGCGGACTAGAATATACCGCTTACTTAATCACCCCTACCACTTACTGAGTCTCTCTTGTACTGCTGACTAGCCCTTTGCACCTTCCTGAAAAGCAAGCTTATGCTACGTTTTTCACAATGTGATTTAGGGTTGAGCGCGCGCGAACGACAGGTGCTAGAGTGGGTTGCCCACGGCCAAACGACGCATCAAATAGCCGGGAGGCTCGATATTGGTTTTGAAACTGTGCAGACCTATCGTCGGCAGTTGCGGAAGAAACTCAATGCCGAAAATGGTCCCCATATGGTCGCCCTCGCTTTTCGCTTGGGTATACTTCGGTGAAGAGTGCCTATAGTCAATCGTGTCAATACGTGTTCATCGGTCGGCACAGTTTATGGTGCCGACCTCCTTTCACTCGATAAGTAGAAAAGCTTGCAGCATTAACCATAAAAAATACAATTATGAAATCTGTTAAAATGCTGATTTTTGGCGCAACGATGGCCCTGTTAAGTCTTAGTGCTTGTGAACCGCATCAATGCTTTGAGTATTCTTTTCCGCACTGTGATAACTGTATTGACCTCTATGAGCCAGTCTGTGGTTGTAATGACAAAACCTATCGCAACGCTTGTGAGGCCGAGTGTAAGGGGATCCAAACCTATAGCTATGGGCAATGCTCCGAGATAAATACCCGCTAGGTATCATGAAAAAAAATGAGCTTGACACGCTAGTTCAAAAATGATACACGCTCGTCAGACTGATGCAGCAGATCCATGAGGCAGACCGTTTTTAGGGAAATGCAATCGCAAAATCCATCAATCAAACACAGAAAACCGAATTTTATGAAAGCCCTAAAAATGATCGTTCCCAGCCTTATGTTCCTTGGTCTTAGCCTTAGCGCCTGCGAAACTCAAACTTGTATGGAAGTACAAGATCCGGATTGCATCTGCATAGAAATTTATGAGCCCGTTTGTGGGTGTAATGATAAGACTTATAGTAATTCTTGCCATGCTGAATGTGCCGGGATCACGGAGTATTCGAGCGGGTCTTGTAAATAAGGCCTCCGTAATGTCTTTCTCCTGCATTGGAGTTCTTGCAAAATCTTTTTATCCTGTGAGGGATGAAAAGATTTTGTGGTATTACTAGTCTCCTCGCAGCTTTGCTGCTGTTCGTTTTGGCGTGTCAGGCACCTGAGCCCCAAACTGCTGCCAAGAAGTGGTATAAAGGCAATCTCCATACGCATTCTTATTGGAGTGATGGGGATGAGTTTCCAGAGCGAATCATGGAATGGTATAAATCCCGTGATTATCATTTTCTGGCCTTGACAGATCACAATCGATTGGCCAAAGGCGAGTTTTGGAAAACGATCTCAGAAGACTCTATTTATCGTGATGCTTATGCCGCTTACCTAGCACAATATGGCAAAGATTGGGTGGTGTCTCGGGAAGATTCGGGCCGATTGGAAGTAAAACTCAAGACCCTGGCAGAATATCGTCCTTTATTTGAAGAAGAAGGGCGCTTTTTGATTATCCAATCTGAAGAAATCACAGACCACTTTGAAGGGGCGCCCATCCACCTGAATGCGACCAATGTACAAGCACTGATCGAGCCGCAAGGCGGGACTAGTGTGGTAGATGTGCTGCAAAATAATATAGATGCAGTCCTCGCCCAGAGAGAAGCTAGTGGGGAACCTATGTTTGTGCATGTCAATCATCCTAATTTTCATTATGCAATTAGCTTAGAGGACATGATTGCCCTCCAAGGAGAACGCTTCTTTGAGGTTTTTAATGGGCATCCTCAAGTAAATAATCTAGGAGATTCAACACATATCGGGACGGAAGAAATGTGGGATTTGATCAATATCGCCTACCTAGCTCAAGGCAAGCCTTTGATTTATAGTCTTGCTACGGATGATAGTCATCATTATCATCGTTTTGATCGGCAATGGAGCAATTCGGGCAGGGGCTGGATCATGGTACAAGCAGATTCGCTAGAGACCCGTACGCTCATCAAGGCGATTGAGGAGGGAAGCTTTTATGCTTCTACGGGAGTGTCTTTGCAAGAGGTGAGTACGGAAAGTGGCAGCTATAAAATTGCAATTGAGGCAGAAGAAGGGGTGAACTATCGGATTCAATTTATTGGCTGTCGTCAAGGAAAGGCACATACAGAAATACTACAAGAAAGCACTAGCAATACCGCCCGTTTTGAGATTCGTGAGGATTTACTTTTTGTGAGAGCTAAAATCATTTCAGACAAAAAACACCCTAATCCAATCGAAACGATTGAATATGAGATGGCATGGACCCAACCCGTTTTAGGGAGATAAGCGTTCTGCGCAGCAGGGCTTATAAAAGCTCAAACTTCCAAGGCAAATCAAAGACTTCAATGCTGACGATTTTGCGAGGACGCTCTTTAGTGAGATAGACGATCTGTGAGGGATCGCCGCCTATCAATTCTACTCTGAGGCATTCAAAGGTACCGGCTGGTACGGTCTTCATAAGGGTACCCGTAACTTTGAGATGGATGTTGTCTAATTGGGCGTAGAGGCCATTGAACCAAGGGAATTTGATTTCCATGCCTTCCTCAAGGTCTAGGGTAGGGAGGAGGTGAAAGGCCGCAGTACGTTCTTGTGTACCGATTGGCAGGTTGGCATTGACGACCAATCTGCCTTGTCGTTTATGGTCAGGACGAGGAAATTGAGAATGTCCCTGTATGTGTTGACCGTTCCAGTTGATGGTAACGTCTAAGCCTTCGCTTCCGATTTTACCTCTTACCTCATGGGCGATAGGGCTGAGGGTATTGATGGTTAATCTCGTACGGATAATTTCTTCAATGCCTGCCAAATCCAAAGTGCTATGCTCTTCTACTAGCCAGCTATCTGGTTCTAAAAAAACACTCACACGCATGGCACCGGCCTCAATGTCGTTTTGCAAAATACGGTAAAAGTATTCGACTTCGTGCATCCGTTCTGCCACTGGCTGAAAGCTTGTCAAGGCATTGGAGGTAGTTTGAGGTATAGTGGTCTCACTTTGTTGCTCAGGAGAGGGAGACTGGCAGGCCCAAAAGAGGACGAGGCTAAAGAAGAGTAAATTTCGCAATTGCATAATCGGGTTCTTACCCGAAAATTAAGGATTTTATCTATCTTCCCCTTATGTCGCAAAACGCTTTTCCTGCCATTATTGGTCAAAGTCCTAGTATGCAGCGTGTCTTTCGGATTGTAGAGAAGGTCGCGGCTACGGATGCCAATGTGTTGTTGTTGGGCGAAAATGGTACAGGAAAAGAGTTGATTGCGCAGGCGCTCCACCATCAGTCGAGGCGCAATGCGCAGGCTTTTGTGAGTGTGGATATGGGGGCGATCAGTGAGACTTTGTTTGAATCAGAGCTTTTTGGGCATGTAAAAGGGGCTTTTACGGATGCACGCGAAAATCGAGTTGGGCGTTTTGAAATGGCGCAGAGTGGAACGCTCTTTTTAGATGAAATTGGCAATCTTTCGCTCGCTTTGCAGGCAAAACTTTTGAGTGCTTTGCAGACAAGACAGATCACCAGAGTGGGCGCCAATGCTTCAATCCCAGTAGATATTAGACTGATTTCGGCCACCAATTTGCCTATCCATAGCAAGGTGGAGGAACGATTGTTTAGGCAGGATTTACTTTATCGGATCAATACGGTCGAGATACACTTGCCTCCGCTGCGTGAACGATCTGAGGATATCCCTCTTTTGGCGCAGCATTATCTCAAGCGTTATGCGAAGCAATACGAAAAAGCAGTGAAGCAAATTAGCGCTGGGGCGATGAAGCGTTTGCGGGCTTACCCCTGGCCGGGGAACGTTAGAGAATTGCAGCATGCCTTGGAACGTGCCATCATCATGACCGAAAATGAAAGCCTCCAAAGTGATGATTTTGCTTTAAACGGGCGTTCGGCCAGTCTTGGTAATTGGGAGCTTCCAACCTATAAGCTGGACCAGGTCGAAAAGATGGTTATAGAAAAGGTCCTTTCCCGCCACGGGCATAATCTCAGTCAAGCAGCCAAGGAGTTGGGGCTGAGTCGGGCGGCCTTATACAGAAGGTTGGAGCGATATAAATTGCGCTAGCGATAGAGAAGCCTCAGGCCTACTCCTAGAGAAAACGGACGATAGCGTCGCGCAACAGAGTAATCTGTGATGGCTAGACGAAACATAGGCTCAAAGGCAAACTTAAAGGTTTGATTGAGTTCAACCTCTGCCCCTAATCCCAACAGATAACTCATAGATACATCGTTGAGTTGGTCGTTGAAAAAGGAAAAATCGCCACCATGGCCGTGTAAAAACCAATCTGTAGATACACCAGTAGAAAGATAGACAAACGCTGGTCCTTGATTGAGGGGGCATTTTACTGTCAACGGGAAACTGAGATAACTAAAACGGTAACGCGTGATATCAATTTGTGTCAAATCATTGGAAAGACGCGTTTGCTTATAACCGCGGTCGGCGTATTGGATACCGAGACGAAGCGTTACCCAAGGGGATAACCAATACTGTGTCACCACTCCAAAACTGGCGGTGGTCTTAGCATTTTCAATGAGCTGGAAGTTTTCCTGCTCTTCGTATGAATACAAAAATGTAGAGGGGCTTGAGCGGTCAGGGGATAGCATAAATCCGAAAGAGATCAAGCCATCCTGAGCGATCAACGGGCTAAATGAGCAAGCAAGCAAGATTGCGATAACAGCACGTAACATGGAATTGCCAAGGTATTGGTAGAACAAAGATAAGGTATTTCTACCAATGGATCATCAATACTGGCTAAATGGGATAATAAAAAGGGTGATCTGTTGTAGATCACCCTTCAATATGTAGGAAGTTTGCCGCTTACTGGACGACGATTTTTTGTGTTTCGGTGCCATAATGATTAATGGCGCGGATAAAATAAATGCCTCTAGCCCATTGTTGGATGTTGACCTGCTCCTTGAGATTGCTTTGGGTAGCAGTGGTAGTTCTCTGCCAGAGAACGCTTCCATTGAGATCCACGATTTGGATTTCTCCTGCGGCAATTGAAGCGGAAATCTCCACATAATCCGTTGCCGGATTGGGGAAGGCAGTGAGGCTGATGGGAGAGACACTTTCTTGCAACTTGAGTTCTACGATTGAACTAAAAGCTGTTTGGCCATCAAAGTCTACTGATTTTATACGATAGTAGAGCGGGCCAATATTGGACTTGCTCGCCTCGGGATCTTGAAAGCGATAAGTAGTGCGGTCTTGTCCTCCAATGGCAGGGTGTTCTCCTAGGTCTTGGAAAAGTCGGGTGTCTACTGAGCGCTGTATTTCAAAATGACTGACGCCTTCTTCGGCGGCGGTGATCCATTGTAAGGTAGCCGCGGAGGACTCCCATTTGACCGAAATGTCCATAAATTCTACGGGAAGTACTTCGGCAGACATAGAGATGGTTACATTGGAAATGTTGCTCTCAGTTCCCCCATCATTGACATACATACTCACCGTTCGGTCTGACATATTGGGAGATCCAGCGGTATTGTGGTAGTGAATCATAGAGATTAGCGTGATGTAATCACTTTTAGACGCTGCGCCCGTGATGATGAGCCTTTGATTATCGTTGGAAGTCGCAACCCCAAGATTACTAGGAATGCTGCCTACCACACTTAGGTATTCATTGGTCCCGTCAAGCGGATCGTTTAGGGTTGCAATTAATAATTGCATTTCGGTATCATCTTCATCTGATACAGCAACGTCTTCCATCGCTACGATTGGAGTCGAAGCATTCATCAAATTGTGAGTAGTTGTATTATCGGTTCCTGCCCCTTCTTTATCGAGGTCTAAAACGGGTGGTTTAGAACAATCCTGTAATACCAGATTGCTAAATACCGCTCCATCTTGGCCAGCATAAGCGCCATGCGTCGTATTGGAATGCACACGATTAGGCGTGGGAGAGATGAATAAGCCTGCATCTCCACCAGCATAAGCTACTGTAATGGTATTGGGGATTGGATTGGGACTATTGACATAACCACCGCCGCCGCCGCCGCCAGGGCCGTGCTGATTGGCTGTATATACAGTGGCACCATCTCCACCAGAAACGTCAATAGATAGATTTTCAGGATTGATGAAGTTCTCTACATTGAGTAATACTGAGCCGCCCGCTCCACCGCCGCCACCGCCATCATTAAAATTGACGTCTTCGGCATCTTGAGCATTGGCCTTAATATTTCTGCTGCTTGGTATTTCAAAGTTATTGGCAATGATGATGACGATACCTGCGCCATTACTGGCTGCTACTGTGAGGCCATTGTTTTGGTGCCCACCACCGCCACCGCCACCCAAAAATAGTTTGGGTACGCCTGCATTGTATTGATCTTGTAATTCCAGACCTCCTATGCCTCCTTTATTTATATCACTAGCATTGCCAGGCTTCCAGCCCCAACCACCTTTGCCACCATTGCCGTAGTTACCACCACCGCCACCGCCAGCGTTGTGATCATTTCCGCCGCCGCCGCCATTGGCCATTTTACCGCGACATGCAGCAGAGGCAACCTCAGTGATTCCTTCACCTTTGATACCTCCTTGACCGGAATTAAAATCACAGATATAGGTAGTGCCGCCTGAGCGGGCCTGACCATTGAGCTCCCCGCCTCTAAAACCTACGGTTTGTACATCAATTTCATCACTCATGGTGAGAGTACCCGTCGCCTCAATAGCTAAAATACCGCCAGTAGTGCCATCCCAAGCCGCTGCGGTCAGCGGGCCAGTGATGATTGCATCCTCATAGACTGGAATCCTTACGAGTTGGACGAGATCCGCAACTGTGTATTCTCCACATACGAAGAAGTCAAAGCTTACGGTATTGCCAGAAATTCCAGTAACGGTATGAAATTCGTAATTTCCTGCATTGCCAAAATCAGATACATCTCCATAGGTAGAATCATCTACTATAGAGATTTGGGCACCTTTCATTTGGATGAGGAGGGCTTTGTCTCCTACCGAAAAAGCACTGGCGTCAGCTACATCAACAGATTGGATATTGATGGCTGTAACAGCTGTATAATCATTGACAATGCCGCTAATCGAGGCAGGAGTGGAAGTTGTTGACAAGAGACCGGCCAACAAAACTATTCCGAGGACTGATGTTACTAGGGTTTTCGTGCTGAGTCGATTGCTGAGTTCTGAACCGACTGAAAGTAAATTTTTGCTCAAATGGGGATGTTTATACGAATATATGTACAATATATAATTTGTAAATTAATTATAATGTATAATGTTGTAAAATGAGGGTTTTTGTATAAATTATTTGTTTTATAGTCAGGCAGCTATAAACGGATTGAAGAATCGGACGATTTCATGAAAAAACTACTTTTGCTGGCGATGATCAGCTTAAGCTGGACCCAATTATGGGCTCAGTGCCAAACAGACATTGATTTCAACACCTGGATACAAGAGGGATATGCTGCCAACGGTGATTGGAGTGTACAGGGAGGAGGGACT
>JBCAWW010000192.1:0-8300 GCA_038534415.1 Bacteroidota bacterium
TCCACAAGCCAGATAGGTCCGGATAACTTCCTCCTGACAGAAGAGCTGAGCGTTCGTCTGCAAGACTGGCAATACAAACTAGCTGATAGTATCCATACCCTCAGCTTGGGCGAAATCAGCTACGATACAGAAAAGAAACTCATACGACTAGATGAGATACAATTGATCCCTCGAGATACGAGCCTAGGTCAGACCTATTATGCGGCGAAAATGCCAAGTATGCTCATTGATGGGGTAGATGCCTATGAACTCTATCAAGAAAAAGTGCTGGAGGTCGACCGTATCCAACTCAATCAGCCTTCGGTCCAAATGACGCGTTTACCGGAGGTAGATAAAGAAAGCTTAGACTCCTTGGCGCAGACTGATCTCTACAATCTCATCGGCCAGCAACTCAATGCCCTAAGGGTAAAGCGCTTCTTGGTGATGGATGGTGATTATAGTTATCGCGATCAATACAGCGAAGCAGGAGATGCTTTTAAAGCAGAAAATATCCTTGTACTCATCTCAGATTTTGAGATTGATCCACAGTCTGCCAATGCTACAGACAAGCCTTTTTATGCCGACAATATTGAGGTGAGTATACAAGTACAGCCCTATACTTTTTACGCGCCCGACAGTAGTTATTTGATTCAGTTTGAGGAAATCGGTTTGAGTACGGCCGACTCTAGTGTTATCCTCGAAAACGTAGTACTCAACCCACAGATGGACCATCCTCGCATGCAAAAGGCTGCGAATGTGGTTGAGTTGTTTTTACCGAGAGTCAGTCTAAAGGGCCTAGATGCCAAGAGCATCTATTTTGATCGTAAGATGCAGTTGTCTCAACTATTTGTAGAAAATCCGAGGATCAAGTGGACCGTACAATCCGAGTCAGCAGGGCAAAGCGGTAATTGGGACGTACAAAGAGCCCTCAAACCTATATTAGATGAATTTGAGGTACAAAACTTTAGGATCAGCGACGGGACCCTTTATCAAAGCTTGCCGCCCGGCGATAAGCGCATACCGCTAGATGTGCCCAACTTTAATGCTCTGGCCAAGGGCTTCAAACTCGATTCAATGGCGCTATTGCGACCTGATCGGCAGTTTTATTCTGACAGGCTCAAATTATCTGTGGGTGAGTTTGAGCGCCCCATCATGGATAGTCTATATACGCTACGTTGGAAAAAGGCGGAGTATTTTTCGGCCAGTCGTCAGCTGATTGTGGATTCGATGGAGATGATTCCCAATTTCAACATCTATGATTATGTGATCCAATATGGATACCGCAAGGGCTGGGTACATACCCAAACGCATAGGGTAGAAATTGATTCGATTGATCTCTACGCCTGTATTGAGCGAGAGGAATTTCACATCCCCAAGGTATTTGTAGGTGGACTAGATATTCATACACGGGTGGATAGGCGATTCCAGCGTTCGCCGCAGGCGAAGCCAAGCCCTCCAGAGCTATTTAGAAAGATGCAGGAAAGCCTCATCGTAGATAGCATTTGGGTCATCGGTGGTATGATTCGCTATCAGGAATATGCCCCCAGCGGCCGAGAAGGCGAACTATACTTAGATGAATTGCATGGATTAGTTACCGGTTTGACCAATCGTCCTGCTCTGCTGAGCAATCCCAATATGACCATGCAAATCGACGCAAATATCATGGGACAAGGCCTCATGGAGGCTCAGGTGGAGTATCCTTTGACCGACTCCGTCAACGCTTTTACAGTGCGCGGGAGCGTCCAAGGCTTGGATTTGACCTCTCTCAACCCATTACTAGAACCAGCAGCAAATCTCAAAGTCAATCGTGGACAGGCCCAAAAGTTAGAATTCAATATGCGGGGCAATGATCGCTATTGCCGCGGTAGGATGCGTTTTTGGTATGAAGACCTAAATGTCTCGCTCTTTGGCGAAAAGAAGAAACAATTGCAGCCAACCTTAATTCGGCGTTTTTGGGCTAGTTTTTTTGCCAATACGGTAGTACGATCACACAATCCGAAAAAAAGGTTTTTAAGGATCGGAAGTATAGAATATGTACCAGAAGAAAACCGTAGTTTTGTATCCAATTGGGTGCAAGCACTTCTCACCGGAGTGAAATCGAGCGTAGGTATCTCGAATAAAAAAGAAAAAGATAAAGAGCTAGGCACCAAATGGCTCGACAACGAATCGGATTGATTTACAAAGCATTAGGCCCACCGAAACCGATTTCGATATTTTCAATAATTTTAATTAAATATTAAAATATCATAAATTTTATAACATTTTGTTTGAAATGTCATAAAAGTTACTGTGCTTTGCTGTCGAACATTTAACCAATTATTTATCCTCTAATTTGTTTTTTAGTTATGATGAAGCTTATGCAAACCGTGTTAGTACTTGTCCTAGGTGTCGGTACTTTCACATCATCACTCGCACAAACAGAGGCTACTACCAGTTCTACTAACGCAAACAGTGTCGATGTTGTTCCTCACCAGCAAGATGGTGTATGGATGGTAACCTACCAGGCTGAGCAGCCAGGGGTTGTACACATCCGTCTCTATGATGCTTGGGGTAACATGATCCACCGTACGCGTTTAGCCGACCAACAATTGTTTACCAAGGCGTTTAGTCTCTCTAGTCTACCAAATGGAGATTACACCTTCGTAGTAAGCAGTGAGGAAGGTTCCTACCGAGAAACTGTCGGGGTACAGCAGGGCCAAAAGGCTTCTCCCCTAGACATCGATCTCGTACCTGTCGCAGGAAGCAATAAGTACCAGCTAGTCGTCAGCGGTACTGAAGCTTCTGAAGTCGAGGTACAAATTTTGACTGCCGATGCAACTCTACTCTACGAAGAGAGTGCAGAAAAAGAAAGTCTGTCGAGCCGAGTGTACAATCTCGATCAAGTACGTGCAGACGAGGTGATTTTTGTAGTTTCTGCAGGCGATCGCCGCACTGTCGAAGCAGTCGAGCTTAAGTAAGACGAATATTGAAAGCCTGGCCTCAGGCTAAGAATCTTATTGCATACAATTCATGAACGGGTGGCCTTCGGGTCACCCGTATTTTGTATAATTCTGTTACCTTAGGGCCAGTTTGTCCATCCAAAGGATACAAAAAACTTTCTATGAAAAGCCTGCTACTACTCAACCTAATCATAGGGCTGATTTTATTTTCCTGTAAATCACGACCTATGGATCCAGAAAACTATACCGAAACCAAGATCAAATTTGGATCAGGAGGCGGTTTTACGGGTCTGTATACCCACTATCAGCTACTAGACAATGGCGACCTTTTTATGCAAAAGGAACCTGACAGTACCCAACAGCATCTGGCGCGCATCAAACGAAAAATGTACAAGCCCCTCTTTGCGGCTCTAGACCAAATTGACCAAGAAGCATTTCGCTACCAAAATCCCGGCAATATGACCCGATACGTCGAAGTACAAATGGGAGATACTAGCTATCGCGCTTCTTTTGCCATGCAAGATAGCCTTGCACCGCAAGCGGTACAGGATATGTACCAACAACTCATGCATCTCGTTCCTAAAGAATAAATACCTGCTATGAAAAAATACTTTTACCTATTTATCCTGTCTGTCTTAGGATCTAGCAGCCTGCTCGCCCAGCAAGCCATGGATAGCAAACGTAAAAACCCACGTGCTTATGTAGCGCCCAGCGTACAAGTAGTTGAAATAAATGGTGCTGAGCGTTCGGCGCAGCCGTTTAGCCCTCGCCACCAAAGCCTAAATGTCCAAGATATCGATACTCATGCCGGCCATAATCACGTCTGGCAAATCGAATACGCTGCCGAGACGGGAGTCCCCATTTTCTTGAAAAGAGAAAGAGCAGAAAGTGCCACTTTGATCGAGCGTACTAATCCTGCTCAGGCCCTGAGTCAATATTTGATCGACGCAGCAGCAATAATGCCTTTTGATCAGCCAGCTCAAGAGCTCTCTATCAAGCGTTCTGAGATAGATGATCTGGGCCATACTCACATACGCTTGCAGCAAACTCATATGGGAGTACCGATTTATGGGGCGGAAGGTATTTTACACTTTAGTCCCAGCCACGAAATGCTAAATGGTCGCTTTGTGCCTACGCCTCATATTTATGAGGTAGAACCAAACCTGACCGGAGCCGCCGCTGCTCAAGTCGCCATTCAAGATGTGGCCACTCATACGACTTATCGTTCGCTGACAGCGGACGAACAAGACCTCCTCAACTATAGCGGCCCTATCACGGAGCTTTGGTTATATCCTAGCCCTGAGCATGGTATGCGCCTTTGCTATACAGTTGAGCTACGGCCCAATTTCTTGCAGCACTGGAAGTATTTTGTCGATGCCAAAGACGGCACCATCCTCAATCATTACGACCACACTTGCTCACTAGGACCGACCACCGCGACCGGCAATGACCTCAACGGCCAAAGCCAAACGATCAATGTATTTGAAGCGCCCAATGGCGTTTACTATCTCTTGGATGCTTCCAAGGACATGTACACGGGTTCAAACACCAATCTGCCCAGTAACGATCAGGGATTTATCCTCACGGCAGATTTCAACAATACCTCGCCCAGCAATCCCAACTACAACGAAATCACCTCCAACAACAATAACTGGGATGCCAAGCAGGTTTCGGCCCACAATAATGCCAGCATATGCTATGACTATTTTCGCACCACTTTCAATCGCAGCTCTATCAACGGTAGCGGTGGCGACATCATTTCCTTTATCAATGTAGCCGAAGACAATGGTTCTGGCATGGACAATGCCTTTTGGAATGGAGCAGCCATGTTTTATGGCAATGGAGGGGGTGCTTTTACGCCCTTGGCGGGTGCATTGGACGTAGCGGGGCATGAGATGGCTCACGGAGTGATTCAAAACTCTGCCAATTTGGAGTATCAAGGCCAGTCAGGTGCCCTGAACGAGTCCTTTGCTGATATATTTGGTGTGATGATCGACCGCAACGACTGGGCTTTGGGAGAAGATATTATCCCCAATACTTCAGTATTTCCGACAGGATTGCTGCGCGATGTTTCTAATCCCCACAATGGGTATCCAGCGGGTTCTAATCCTCTCAGTAATCCGGGTTATCAGCCGAGGGTCATGTCCGAAATCTTTACGGGTTCTCAGGACAATGGCGGGGTTCACATCAATAGCGGCATCGCCAATTATGCCTTTTACAAATACTGCGAAGAGTTAAATTTTGACCGCGTCAAGGCTGAGCAGGTATTTTATCGTGCCCTGACCCAATACTTGAGTCGAAGCTCTCAATTTATTGACTGCCGTATAGCCGTGATCCAGGCCGCAGAGGATCTCTATGGAGCGGGTTCGGCGGAGGTTACTGCTGCGCAGAACGCTTATGCTGCTGTCGGACTAGGCAACGCTGGCGGTGGCGGCGGCGGTGGTACCGTCGATCCAGATCCGCAACTCCCAGGCCATACTGGCCAAGATTTTATCCTCAGCACCGATACCGACAATTTCAGCTTTGGCACGATGTATCTGAGCTCTACCACGGGTACAAATTTCCAAGAGTTGAGCCAGACAGAGCACCTACGTAAGGTCAGTATCACCGATGATGGAGAACTGGGTTATTTTGTGGATAATCTCCACAATGTCAAGGGACTATTTCTAGATCCCAGCAACCCTCAGGAGCAAAATATCACTAACGATCAATTTTGGGACAATGTAGCAATCTCCAAAGATGGTTCTAAGCTCGCTGCGATCTCTATCAATGTCGACACCTCCATCTATGTCTATAGCTACGACCTCCAGCAATGGGCCAAGTTTAGACTCTACAATCCGACCTTCACCCAGGGCGTAAGCTCCGGTGGCGTGCTCTATGCCGATGCATTGGAGTGGGATTATAGCGGAGAATATTTGCTCTACGACTCCTTTAACCGCATTCCTAACAATAATGGACTAGATAGAGAATATTGGGACATTGGCGAGATCAAAGTTTGGGACAACAATTTCAATACTTGGGGCGATGGCACCATTCATAAGATTTTCCAAAATCTCGCCGATGGCATCAGCGTAGGCAATGCTGTCTACTCCAAAAACTCTCCCAACATCATCGCCTTTGATTATATCGACAATAACCTCAACGAATACTATCTGCTTGCCGGCAATGTGGAGACGGGAGACATAGGCACTGTATTTCAAAATGGCATCCTGAGTGTCCCCTCCTACTCCAAAGACGATGACAAAATCATCTTCAACGCCAATAATACCAATGGTGATCAGATCATTGCCGTGATTCCGCTAGCTGCCGACAAAATCAATGCAGCCGGTAGTGCTGCTGGATTGATTGGGGCAGCAAAGTGGGGCGTTTGGTATGTGGACGGCCAAAGGCCGCTATCCCTTAGTCCTGATTTAGTAGATCTCTATGATTTACAAGTCGGCCCCAATCCGATGGAGGAGCTACTCAGTGTGCAATACAACTTGCCTCAGACTCAAGAGGTTCGATTGGAGCTCCAAAACTTGATGGGACAAAGCGTTTGGCGAAGCCAGCCTCAGCTCAAAGCAGCTGGACCGCAGGAAAGTCAGATCGATCTCCCTCAACTTGCGGCGGGTTCTTATCTACTGCGGGTTTGGATAGGCGAAGAGCAACAGACGGTCAAAGTAGTAAAGTACTAGATTGATCTCATTAGATATTTAAGAAGGTTCGGCTGTTAGGTCGGACCTTTTTTTTGTGGGCTGCTGCGCAGAACGCTTCCCTCGCTAATAGCCAATTCTCATTAAAACCTAATTAAGGAATGGGAGCCTTTCCTAATCCAATCTTAAAGAAAAATGAGAGATCAAATTACTCACTTTACCCTAAAAATATGATAAATCCACAAGCTGCCAAGTCTGAGGTAAATGGAGACTTAAAGGACACTTATAACATTTTAATAAAGTTCTAATAAAGTGAAACGCAAGATTAGAAAACCTTATCAGAGCAACTAAAAACGCGCTTAGCAAGCAGAGAAATGAACATTCGTCCCGGATTTTTTAGCATCCGTGACCAGCTGATACAAACTTCTTGAATCGATTTTCGTTTTTTGAAGCAACTAAATCAACCTTCAAATCACCGAACCATGAATCGAGTTCTCACTCTCATGCTTACCGTTATCACGCTAAGCATTCTCTCTTCCTGTACCACCATCCAACAAGGCCAAGTAGGCGTCAAACGTAAAAAAGGCGTCATCGATCCGGTGCCTGTTCTCGAAGGCCGGACCCGTCTCAATCCATTTAATACTGTTGTATTCAAGATCCCTACACGCACAAAAAACTTAAAGCTAAATCTTCCCCTTCCTTCCAAAGAAGGACTGACGGTTCAGGCCGAAATCTCTATCATCTATCATCTCGATCCGATGTCTGTCCCTCAATTGCTCAAGGATGTGGGAGCAGATTATGAAAGTCAGTTGATCCTCCCTGTTTTCCGCTCTGCTTCTTCAGATGTGGCAGCTCGATTTTATGCCAAAGACCTCCACTCAGGAGAGCGCTCAGTAATCGAAACAGAAATCAGAGACAAAATGAACACTAGTCTAGCCCAGCGGGGAATTGTCCTTGACAATGTATTGCTCAAAAGTATCGAGCTACCCGAAGGCCTTCGTAGGACCATTGAGCAAAAACTGGAAGCGGAACAAGAGGCTCAGCGGATGCAATTTGTCAAGCAGCAGCAAGAGGCTGATGCAGAACGCCGAATCATTGAGGCTAAAGGGGAGCAGCAAGTGGCTATCCTGAAGGCAGAAGGTGCCAAGCGTGCGGCAGAACTACAAGCCGAAGGGCAGGCCAACGCAACGCTCACCCAAGCAGAAGCTGATGCCAAAGCCAACGAACTCCTGCGCCAATCTTTAACGGATGAGGTACTAAGACTGCGTTCGATCGAAGCGGTCAATAATATCTCTAACTCTCCCAACAGCAAGCTGATCATCAACCCTGGCGGAACGCCAATTTGGGGATTAAACCCAGCTCTATGGGAAACCGATAAATAAGTATTAAGACAATAGTATTTAGTATCTAGACCGCGCAAAATCTACCTTTTAAGTCCTAAATACCATCTTTGGCTCTACTAAATACTTTCGACTCTATACTTAAATGGGATGATTCCCCTCATTAATCGAGCCGCTCCCTTTCTACTGGCAAGGGGGCGGCTTTTGATTTTGGGAAGCGTTCTGCGAAGCAGTCAAAAATGCAAAGAATCGGCTTATGGACGCTAAATACCTGAATCTTTGGATCTCATCTTGTATTTTGGATCAAGACTTCTAGTACCGTTCCTATGAATCGCAGAAATTTCCTTTTAAACTCAAGCGTCCTCAGTGCCGCTGCATTAATGCCTTTATCAAGTTGTAGCTTGGAGCAG
>JBCAWW010000193.1:0-8299 GCA_038534415.1 Bacteroidota bacterium
TGGGGGATAGGGAAGCACCCTAGTTTGATGGCCTATGTAAGAGGTTTATTAGAAGGGATTCACAAGAGCTATGAGTTGACAATCAGTCGTTGGGTCCCTATCAAGCGAGATGAAAAAACGGCTCTAATTGATTATGACGATTTACTGTTCTATGAACGTAGAGGTCGAGAAATGATGTTAGTGCGAGAGTTGGATGATGAGATTAATGTGAAGAACATTTTACGTGAAATAGATGGCTGGAGGGGAACCAAAAACACAGAATTAAGATTACTCTTAGGGGCAGGAAAACTAAGGCAAGCATTTGATTTAGTGGGACTTGAAGATGATCGTGTATTACAGTTTCATGCTCGCTGGCAACGCAATGAACAAGCGTACTCCGAAGGAATCAAATCCCTAAAAGACCGAGATATTGATAACAATAGTATTATCAAAGCTTGGTTGGAGATACTGTCAAATGAGGAATTTTAAGCCTTAGTTGCTCAGATTGTCTTGCTGAGTCCTTCGCAGCATCTCCTAATCCTCTCGTTCCGCGAAGCGGGGGAAGACTTAAACATCCCCTTCCGTCAAACGCCCTCTTGGAAGTGGGCTGACGGGAAAATTTTCAGCTCCCCACTTGCAAGAGGGGACAGGCCAGAATTCGGGACAGAGAAGCGTTCCGCGAAGCGGAAAACCCCTCCCTTTTTACTAAATTCTCGGCGGATGCAAATAATCCGTCTTATGAAGCCCCTCATACCTGCCTTTTTTCTCGCCAGCCTAATTTTCCTCTCCTGTATGGAACCCGCAAAACAAAGTGCTGAAACTGAAGTCAGCAGCGCCCCTCTCGATATCCAAGGTCATCGTGGTTGCCGTGGACTCTTGCCCGAAAATACTATTCCAGCCTTTCGTAAAGCACTCGAACTCGGGGTGCAAACCCTCGAACTTGATGTCGTCATCACGGCCGATAGCCTAGTGGTGGTTTCGCATGAGCCCTTTTTCAATCACGAAATGAGTCTCAAGCCTGATGGCAGCGAGATCAGTGAGGAGGAAGAACGCTCGCACAATCTCTATCAGATGGATTATGCGACCGCAGCGAACTATGATGTGGGCCAAAAGCCGCATCCTCGCTTCCCTGAGCAGGAAAAAATGGCCGTGGCCAAACCTTTACTTTCAGAGGTCATTGCCAATGCAGAGGCTTATGCCAAAGAGTTGGGCCGTGAGTTGCCCTTTTACAATATAGAGACCAAGACGACCCCTGCCGGTGATAATAGCTTTCACCCAGAGCCGGAGCCATTTGTGGATCTACTCATCGGCGTCATCAAGGAGGGCGGCATCGCCGAACGCACCTACATCCAGTCTTTTGACGTGCGTACGCTGCAAGTGATGCAACAAAAGTATGCCGATATACCGCTGGTGCTACTGGTCGAAAACGAGGAAAGCGCCCAAGCAAATCTCGATAAACTCGGCTTCAAACCCACTGTCTATAGCCCTTGGTTCAAATATGTAGATGAAGAGTTGGTAGCGTTCTGCAAAGCAGAAAATATGCTCCTCATCCCCTGGACCCTCAATGAGGAGGCTGAAATCAAACGCGCCCTCGCACTCGGCGTGGATGGGATCATTTCGGACTTTCCGGATCGAGTGATCACATTAAGTAAAAAGTAACCGCCAGCGATAAACATAATAAAAAGTACTCCTTTTCTTGTCTCCAGATTTCAACACACATGAGCGATTTCAAATCTTATTTCGGGCCTTGGGCCATCGTAACGGGTGCCTCTAGCGGCATCGGTGTAGAGTTTGCCAAGCAGATAGCCGAGCGGGGCCTCAATATCGTATTGACAGCCCGCCGCGTCGAACGCATGGATGCATTGGCAGCGGAAATCCGTAGTAGCTATGGAGTCGAAGTCCGAGTAGTGGGCCTTGACCTCACCAAGCCCGATATGCTGAGCGATTTGATCCCAGCAGTAGCAGATTTAGAAATCGGTTTGCTCGTCAACAATGCGGGTATGAATGTGGCCGGGGCATTTTATAAAACAGACTTAGGTCAACACCTCAAAACCCACGTCCTCAATACCACCGCACCGACTATTTTGGCGCATCACTTTATGCAGCCGATGCTCGAACGCAAAAAGGGAGGCATCATCTTTACGGCTTCGACTTCGTCCTTTTTTCCGGTACCTTATATGGGCAATTATGCTGCGACTAAGGCCTATATCCTTTCCCTAGCCGAAAGCATGAACCACGAACTCAGCCATAAGGGCATCAAAGTGCAGGCGCTTTGTCCGGGTTATACACGCAGTGAGATGTCTGAGGGCGTGCCCGATAGTGTCCTGATGATGCAGCCGGGTCCAGTAGTCAAGAAGTCGCTCGATAAATTGAAGGGCAATTATCCATCGGTTGTGCCGGGCTGGCCCAATATCATTATGACGAGGATTTTGCCTTATTTCCTTTCGAGGAGAGCTTTTGCCAAGCTTGGAGCGAGGATGTTGCGCTAGTTTGAGGTCTTTTGGGGTTTTACTGCTTCGCAGAACGCTTATTTTGCGACAAGGGAGTGCCTTGCCACAGTAACCGTCCATTGGACGATTCATTTCAAACGAACCCGCTAAGGCGAGGGGAAATCTCCTTTCGCTCGATTGTATTACAATTTATCAGATAGGAAATTTCTCGTCGTTCCGCTGCGCGGAACGCTGTCGAAATGATTATTCAGTAGCTGCGCCCATGCATGTCACACCCAAATAATCGTTCTGCGAAGCAGTAAGCAAACGCCTAAGACAATCTCACACTCTGTAGGGCTGCATCTCTTTGGGCTCGTTCGAGGGCGAGCTGCAGGAGTTTGTCGATCAAATCGGGATAGCTCAGGCCTTCCACTGCCCAAAGTTTGGGGTACATGCTGATATTGGTAAATCCGGGTAAGGTATTGAGTTCATTTACGTAGACGGAGCCGTCTTCGCAGAGAAACATATCCACCCGGGTCATCCCTTCACAGCCGACGGCTCGATAGGCATTTTTGGCCACCAAGACTAGCTTGGCAAGCATCTGATTGTCGATATTTTCGGCGGGGATGACAATGTCTGCGGCATTGGGGTCTTCATACTTGGTATCAAAGTCATAGAGCGCAGACGTATTGACGATGACCTCTCCCACGCTAGTCGTACCAACTTCGCCATTGCCCATGACGGCGCATTCGACTTCTCGGCCCGTAAGCGCTTGCTCGACGATCACTTTGTGATCAAAGCGGAAGGCCTCGGCGATGGCAGCATCAAACTCTTCTTTAGTGTTGGCTTTGCTCACCCCAACGGAGGAGCCCATATTGGCGGGCTTGATAAATACGGGGAGGCCCAGTTGATTGACTACAGCGAGGTAGTCGATGGCGTCTTTTTCGTAATAATGAAAGCAAAAGCCTTCGGCGACGAGCAAATCAGCTTCGCTAAGCAAGCGCTTGGTAACATCCTTATCCATCGCGGCCGCTGAACCCAATACTCCGGGACCAACAAAAGGCAAATTGAGATGGCGTAATAAGCCTTGCAGACTCCCATCTTCCCCATAAGGTCCATGGGTGATCGGAAAAACGACCTCTATTTGGGGAAACTCATCGGCCCCGTCCCAATAGCGAATTTGGCGTTCGGCAAGGCCGGGCACCAAACAAAGAGGGCGGCCCATAGCGGCAATGTCAATATGATCCGCCTCCATATCACTATGCGCTAAGGCAAACCATTGACCATTGGGATCAATCCCAATTAATACGATTTCGTATTTATCGCGCGGAATCGCTGCGAAAATATTGCGGGCAGAGCGGTGAGAAATTTCGTGTTCGGGAGACTTGCCGCCAAAGAGCAAGGCCATAGTAGTTTTCATACAAAATCCGATTTATCAATAAGCCGAGTCCGAGGGGGGAGGGGCTAGCGAATTATTAATCAATTTTTTTAGATCGGCCCAATATAGTTTACGCGTAAACCACAACAATAAGACAAAAAAGGCGATAAAAAAGCCAAGGACAATGCCTTTGATGACAGAGCCTTTTTGAATATTGAAAGGGCCGCGAGGATAGTCTAGCACCTGCAGGATCGGGGTAGTCTCCAACAACTGTGATACCGCTGATTCTCGACTGATCATCAAATTGATGTACATCTGCTGCAAGATCGAAGAAGTAGCCTCCAACTCTCTTGGCAAAACCTCTTCGCTGGCTCTTATCCGATAGCGGGATTTGTCTACAAAACTCGCTATCTGACGATTGACTTTGTCCAACTCACCTTTGACCGAATCTGCTCTAATCGTAAAGAAGTCTAGGTTACGCTTGGCTTTTTCGGTCTTTTGGTTTTGGTAATAGGTTCGGAGTGCGAGGATATATTTATCCGCTAATATTTTGGCAAAAACAGGGTCAGCAACGGTGACACTAAAATCAATAAAACCTTCTTCTCCCACATAGGCGGCCATCCTTTTGCCGAGTTGTTTGCCTCCGCGATATACCTTATTGGTCAGGCTTGCTTCTGCTTGTGGCTCCGAAAAATAGGCTAAGATTTTTTGCAACAGTGAAGGTTCTCCATAAAAAATTGACAAAGCCTTATCTGCCAATAAAAAGCGTTCTTTATCCTGCAGCCATACCGTATCCCGCCCACCATCGCCTAAATAAATCCCGTAGGGGTTTTGAGCGTCGAAGACAAAAAAGGTATCGATATGAACTACGATGGTATCACTTACGACTGCTTCGGCGATACGGCGACTTTTCAAGATCCCGATCATATTTTGGGACTCTTCTGGCACCATACCACCGCCAAAAAGTAAAGAAACCGGATTTTCAAGATTGATGGAACTGGCGCCATCTGATTCTGGGTGAAATTTAGCCGCCGCAATGTATTCGGTCGGGGTATTGTACTCACGATAGCCAAAAATCAGGGCAAGCAACAATCCTAGTCCCCCAAACCACCATCTGCGCCGCCATATGATGGTACGGTAATCTTTGAGGCGATCGAATAAAGGATTTTCCATGTTCACCGACTTATTGGAAGGTACGATCGACTAGCAAGATCACAGTCAAAGCGGCTGTAATGCCGGAAAACAACTGTTGCAAGTCCAAAGGCTCCCGATCTTCTTTTTCTTTTTCTTTTTCTTTCTCCAGCTTCTCCGGAACGCTTATCTCGCTCCCTTGCTCCACTTTAGGGAAAAAGGATATCCACAAAAAGCGGCGTGCGCTACGCACTCTACCATTGACATATTCAACTTTCACTTGCTTCTTGTCTGTCTTCCTATCAAAACCGCCGGCTTGCCGCACATAATAACGAAGGCTCTTGATGCCCGGCTCATAAACGACTTTGACACCCGATTCTAGTACGTTGCCAGCGATGGTTACGACATCCAAACGCGCAGGGATCAAAAGTTGATCTCCTTCCTGGATCGCAATGTCCCATTTTGAACCCGGATTGCGAAGAGCTTGCTCTAACTGAACAGAGATCGTACCCACCCCTTTGCGTTGAAGAACCGCACCTTTTAAGTAAGCTAGCTCCGTAATCCCTCCAGATCGAGAAACCAAAGAGCTAAGACGCTCATTTTTGGATATCTTATTATAGACGCCGGCCACTCTCACTTCCCCACTGATAGTTACATTTTCTTGTAAGAGAAAGTCAGGGTTGGGACGTACAAATATCTGATCATAAGCATTGATTTTGATCTCGTCCAAGTTTTCATCGTCTCGCCAATCTTGAGTAGTCGAGATTCGCTGAATCACGATGGGTATTGGGGTAACTTCGTTATTTTCACCAATGGTTTCGATTACCCGCGAAAGTTCAATATTACCATAATCAGCTTCTATCTTGAAGCCTCCTGTGAGATACAAAATATCTTTTAGGCTCATATTGGGAAGCACTTCGTACCTGCCCGGACGATTGACTAGCCCATTGACAGAGATTTCACCTTTGCGGACAAACTCGTCCTCAGAGCGAATCACCACCTTGCGAAACTCCCACATCTTGAGACTATCAGCTCTCATACTTGCTTGCCAATCTCTGGGGATGCCTAAGCGTATGATTTCGTCTTCTCCAGAACCGAGGTTGTTGATCCCTCTTTCCAAGGGATTGAATTGACGATACAGTTCGACTTCTTGTATATACACTCCCTCTATCAGACCTCCCGCTTGATAGAGGAGATCTTTAAAGGTCATTTCACGGCTTAGCCGAACGCTTCCCGGATTATTGACTTGACCCGAAATTTCTATCTCTCTCGTCTCTTGGAAGTTTCTCTCAGAAAAGACCTGTAGCCTATCATTGTATTGCAACAAGATATTGCTTTCGGGATTATCTAAATCGGACAGATCAATCGGGAGATAACTTAAGTATGCAGTGATGGGATCAGTTCTGATGACATACGCCCTCGGTAGGAAGGCTTCTTCTTCTAGGCCTCCAGCTTGCCGAATCAAATCTCTTACGCGATCCCCTTTTTTTAATTGATAATCGTCTGGAAAGGCCACCGGTCCGATAACCCCGGCTGTATTTTCTGTTTCCGTTTTTTTCGTGCGAATCTGGATCAGGTCTCCCCCTTCGAGTGGATAGACCTCCCCATCATCTTTGAGATAGCTGCTCAACACAAAGTCTATCTGTACAGGACGTTCTTCATCTGGCCGTACCATACGCGCACTTGAGCGCAATGCTTGTGGCTTTAATCCTCCCGCATAATCAATCAGTTCTGCCAGATTCTCCCCTTCCAACAATTCATATTTCATAGGTCTTTTTACCGGACCACTGATCGTTACGATCTTTTCTTGGATGCCGACAAAAAGTACATCATTGTCTTGGAGGTAGATAGGGTCAAGCTCTCCATCAATCAAAATATCGTAAAGGTCTATCACTTTGGCTACCTCACCATTACGACGAATTTCGATCTTACGTACCGAACCAATAGGCGTAACTCCACCTGCTTCAAACAAAGCATTAAAGGCTGGAGTAGCAGCATTGATCTTATAAGAGCCCGCCTGCTTTACTTCCCCAAATATATTGACGCTGATAGAGCGTTGGCTACTACCAATAAAAACTTCTAGTTCCGAGCAGCGGGAAACAATATTGCGATAGCGCGCGATCAAGATCTCACGTGCTCTGCCGTAGGTCAAACCTTCCAAAACCACCTTGCCCAAATACTGTGCTCTGACTGAGCCATCGGGTCCAACGGTTAGGGTAGTGCTAAATTCACTACAGCCCCATACATTGATGGCAAAAACATCACCCGGCGCAATGACATAATCAAAATTTGGGGCACTACTTATGGCCTTATTAAACTGGACTGCATTATCGAAAATATGATGGCCAAAGATTTGGTTACCTCTTGGTCCACTTTTTTCTTGGACAGGCAGGATCACCGCAGGTTCCTCTTCGCGTTCTGCCGCAGGCGCATCTACAGACTGAAGAGGCAAAATATCTGGATCTACAGGCGTATCAGGAGCAATATTGGACTTGGGCGCTGATGCAGCTTCTCCCGTAATTGCTTCTGGGATCAAGCCTTCTTCCTGCAATTGTTTGGCAATCTCATCTTCACTTTTCCCATCTAGGATAAGCTCTTCCGCTCTACTCTGGATGGCTTTTTGTTGGTTGGGGGTGATTTGTTCGAGGACCTCGGGGGGAATCTTTCGCACTAAGTCAGGAGATTGACCGAAGGCTGCGAAAGGCATAGCCCACAAGAGCCCACTGAGCAAAACGACGAAACAGAAGTTATGCATGGGTTTTAGGTTGGATGGGTGCAAATCTACGAAATACTGCATGATTGGCATCAAGGAATCATTACGTATTAGCAAAAAATCTTACGCCTTGATGGATTGGCAAAGTTCAACCAAAACGCCGCTGGTATCTTTGGGGTGCAAAAAACAAACGAGTTTATTGTCCGCCCCTGCTTTTGGAGTTTCATTTAAAAGTCGCACTCCTTCTTCTCGCAATCTTTGCATTTCTGCCTCGATATCCTCTACCTCAAAGGCCAAATGATGGATTCCTTCTCCTCTTTTTGCGATAAAACGGGCAATGGGTGAGTCCTCCTTAGTAGCTTCTAGCAACTCTACTTTCGCCTCTCCCATCTGATAAAAGCTGGTATTGACCCCCTCACTTTCTACGCCTTCATGCTTATAAGGCTTTTTGCCTAAGAGGCGGCTAAACAAGGCATCCGCGTCTGCAAGATTACTTACCGCAATTCCTATATGTTCTACTTTCATACTCTATCTCTTATGCGCTCCTAAATCTAAACTCCGGCAATCGACATCTGATATTTTACATTCGACATTCCCTATCTTTTCGGCTTCGCAGAACGCTTCTCGCACCAAGTCAGGAGCCTTAATTTTTGTTTAGGTCCAAGCAAT
>JBCAWW010000194.1:0-8292 GCA_038534415.1 Bacteroidota bacterium
CTCGCGCTTTTAGCGACCAGCGACGGTTTGAGTTTAGGCTAAAAGGTACTAGGGGGTAAATTTGCTATCGGCTCCAAAATTAGTTTTGCCTACTATGACAAAAGAGTGGCCGCGTTCGGCGAAGCCGTAAATAAGCAAGGCTCCAATTCTAACATTTTGGGGAATGTTTCGCTTTTAAGAGACAAAGATTATCAAGTAGCAAAAACACTTTGAAGCAAAGAATCAGTATACTCGGATGTGGCTGGCTAGGATCAGCCTTGGCGGAGGAACTCCACGAGCAGGGATATAGGGTGTTTGGCTCTAGCAGATCCTCGGCGACCCAATTGGAAGGCATCCAGCACTTTGTGGTGGACATCAGTAAAAGTGAACAGGATCACCGCGCATTCCTTGCTTCGGACACCCTTATCATTGCGATTCCCTCCAAGGATGTCGATGGCTTCAAAGGTTTGATTGCTCAAATTGAGCGTTCAGAGATCAAGCAAGTATTGTTTGTGAGCTCGACATCAGTTTATCCTTTGAGCAACGGCATTGTTAGCGAAGAAAGCGCCACCCAAGCTAGTCCCTTAGCGGCCATAGAGCAGCTGTTTGTCAGGAATAAAACCTTCGCCACTACTATATTGAGATTTGGCGGTTTGTTTGGCTACAATCGGCAGCCCGGAAACTTTTTTAAGCCCGGCAGACAAATCAAATATCCCGAAGGCTATGTCAATTTGATTCATCGCGATGATTGCATTGGGATCATGCAGACAATCTTGGAGCAAAACCTCTGGGGACAAGTGTTGAATGCTTGCGCTGATGAGCATCCTACACGAAGAGCATTCTATACACGAGCGGCCCAAAAAGTAGGGAGAACAGACCTTAGCTTTGATGAGGAGGCCGAAACGCGCTACAAAATCGTGTCTAGTCAAAAGCTGAAGGACTTGCTAGGCTATGAATTTAAATATGGCAATTTGATGGAGCTATAAAGCTGACTTTGAGATTTGGGTTTACCGCTGCGCGGAACGCTTCTCTCAGCCAAAGGCATTTTGCCTAGCAATCCCCCAGATAATACTCATATTTTGTATTGTTGGGATGACGTTTTGAGGTCTGTTTTATAATAAATCGAGTTATCCCGGAATCATGCCATGCTATCCGGGACCTCTAGAGATGAGCGTTCCGCGCAGCGGCCTCTATCTCACCTCATCCAATAAAAAGTCTTGCTCATATACCAGCGCGTCCCCACTAGCTTGAGCTTTTGATCGCTCTCTAAGGTCAGGACTACGTCAACGTTGAAGTACATCCTCAGGCTGTAGACCACCCCTTTCCAAGCATTTTCGTCCGCATCATATTTTACCTTTTTGAGGATGATTTCATCTATCCAATCCGCTTCATCTGAGGCGGTGATCTTGCCATAGATGTAGCCATCTTGGGCCTCGTAAACTTCGATGGTAGAATTTGCCAGATCAGGAGCTTGCCAGGTGCCGAGGATAGAGCCTTGCTTGCTAGGACTATGGCTTACCATTGAGAGGCCCGCCTTGGCGATCAGTAGGATGATGATAAGTTTCATGAGAAAGTAGGATTTAAGGGTTGAAGATTAGGCGTAAACTTTGTCTAAGCTGATGATTTTGCCGTCAGCCAATTCGATGGTGCGATCGCTGGCTTTGGCAAAGTCGTTGTCGTGGGTTACGGCGATGATAGTCTGATTGTAGTCTTCGGAGAGCTGACGAAAGATGTCAAATACGATTTGCGTGTTTTTCTGATCGAGATTACCTGTAGGTTCGTCGCCCATGATGATGGCCGGATCATTGATCAAAGCCCGCGCAATGGAGACACGCTGCTGCTGGCCACCACTTAGTTTGGAAGCTTGCTTGAGCGCCTGATCTTTGAGGCCCAAAATCTCTAGCTTTTGGTAGGCACGATGCTCAATTTCTTCATAAGAACGTTCTCCGAGCTTCAAGGCTGGTAACATGACGTTTTTGAGGCAAGTAAACTCGGGCAAGAGATAGTGAAACTGAAAGACGAAGCCGATATTTTGATTGCGCAGGGGAGCGGAATCATTGCTGGATTTGTCGCTGACGCTTTCTCCGAGGATTTCCAATTCGCCGTCGTAGTCGGTATCCATGGTACTGAGCACGTACAAAAGGGTCGATTTGCCGGAGCCACTTTTGCCTACTAGCGTGAGAAACTCTCCCTCATAGACGTCGAAGTTGATATCATCTAGGACTCGGAATTGGACGGGCTTATAAAAGTATTTACCGATGCTTTTGCTGCTGAGAACTATATTTTGATGGTTCATGATTTTATTTTTTGATGGTTAAACATCCCCTTCCGCTGATCGTCCCCTTCTAAGGGGACTAGCGGATCTAAGCGTTCTGCGAAGCAGAAAAAAGGGAATAAAAAAACGTTTGAATATCCCCTCCCGTCTCACTACCGCCTTCTAAGCGGGAGAGATTTTTACGTCCCCTCTTCCAAGAGGGGACAGTCCCGCACTCGGGACAGGGGAGATGTATTACTTTCTAAAAATCTCCACAGGATCTACGCGAGACGCATTTCGGGCGGGTAGATAGCCCGCAAACAAGGTCATCAAGAGACCGAGGAAGAAGCTCTGGAGGTATAAAGTCCACTCGTAAGTGATCGGGAAAAATCCAACTGGGCCGCCCATATAGATCTTGGACAAGATGAAGATCAAGACCGAGCCAAAGGCTAAACCAATCAGCGTACCAATCAAGCCCATGATCAAAGCTTCGAGGATAAAGATGGTCACCACATCCCCATTGGAAAAACCCGTGGCTTTGAGGATCGCAATGTCATCGATCTTTTGAGAGATGGTCGAACTCAGGATGTTGTAGATGATAAAACCCGCCAAGACCAAGATCGAAAGCGAAATACTGGTCATCATGGTCCCTCTGGTAGTATCCTGACTCAATATATCCGCATTGGTGGTCTTCCAGTCCTCGACCGTATAGTCCGTGATCGTCTGTAACTGTCGTACATAGCCATCGGTCTTGTCGGGATTGAGGGTATTGGCGTAGATGGTATTGACATAGGTCGGGCCCTCTTGGAGAAATTGCTGCGCAGTATTGATATTGACGTAGGAACGCCCATCATCTATCATGCGATTGCCAAACTCAAAAATGCCTACAATCCGCAAGACCTTGGTTACGCCATAAGAAGAGGAAATACTCACATTGTCTCCGAGATTTAAGCTGAGTTTTTCGGCCACGCCGCTACCGATGATGACGCCATTGGCATTGGATTGTAAGTCAGCGACATTGCCCGCGACCATATACTTTTGCGTATTGAACATCTCATTGTACTCGATCATATTGACGCCGATACCTGACCCTTTGACTTGGGTCTTGCCCCGATTGTAAAAGAGGGTATAGTCAATCTGAGCGATAGCATTGGTGATATAGGGCTCCTCCTTTACTTGCTGGAGGATCAAAGCGGGATTGATCAAGGTCTTGCTCAGAGTGGTAATCTGCGGATTGACAATCGCGTTGACCTTGTGTACATCCTCCTCCAAAAGTGATTGGCTCAGGACATCGTCTCGATAGATCTTGACGTGCGCACTACTTTGGAAGATATTGTCGCGAGAAAACCCACTAAAACCCGCGTCCAATGAATTCATAAAGAGATAGATGGCGACCCCTAAGGCTACCCCTAGGGAAGCCACCATCGTTTGTTTTAAGCCCTTGAGTATGTGGGTTTGGGCGATATCTATATTTACCGGAAATTTCATGATTCGCTTATTTTTGAGTGATGACGTTATCCGTAATCAAGGTGGTGTTTTCGTCTATGCCCGAAAGCACCTGCACCCACTCATTGCTGACAAACTGAGTCTCTACTTTGGTCTTTTCTTCTACTCCTTTGATCTGCACATAGCCCCCATAATCGAGGAAGTTGCGCGGGATCAGCAGGGCGTTTTGTTGCTCGCCAATGATGATATTGGACTGCAATTGCGTATTGACAATCTTGAAGTCGAGGCTGTCGGTGAAATAAATTTTACAGATAAAGGATTGAGTCGCTGCGTCAAATGAAGGGTTGATTTCCTTGACCACTCCTTTGTAACGCTTGTCTTTATTGGTATTGAGTTGGATGACAGCCTCCTGCCCGAGTATGATGCTTGAGATATTGCTCTCGTCAATGCTTACCTCAGCATATAAAAGGTCGGGATTACCAATCTCCGCGATGACATCGCCTTGGCGCACAAAGTCTCCTAACTCCTTATACTTCTTATATACCTTGCCGCGGATGACCGCATCGACTTTGTTTTTGGCCAACTGACTAGAGTAGATATCTACATTGGTCTGATTGTTGACCACTTGCTGATCGGCATCACGCTTCAATTTGTTATAGTTTTCCAGTGCAGACTGATAGTTCTTTTGAGAAGTATTATAGTTGAGCAAGGCGTTTTCGTACTCAATCCGAGCGATGCTCTGGCTCTCCAATAGTCGCTTATAGCGTGCCTCAGTCTTCTGGTCCTGCTCCATTTTCTCCTTTTTGATCTGGATATCATACTCAGCCTGACGCAGCAATGGCGCATTGGTGTCCGTATTGCTTTTGGCGATGTTGAGAAGTTCGGAAGCGCCTTGGGTATTGATGAGGTTTTCGTTGTTTTCGATCACCGCCAAGACTTGTCCTTTGGCAACGATATCTCCTTCTTCAAAATTCAACTTTGTCAGATAACCCGTAGTCTGGGCCGTGAGACTATACATACCTTCGGCTTCTAAGCTACCGGAAGCAAATACGGTTTCGGTTACATCTTTGATGACGGGCTTGGTTTCTGCGATCGGTTGGCCACAAGAAAAAAGCATGAGAGATAAGCATATAGCACCTATCGTATTGAAAATGATAGATCGTTTCATTGTTATCGGATGTTATTATTGATATTGATGTTTGCGATGGATAATTCGATGTTGACCGCTGAGGTGATCATGCTATACTCAGCATTGACCATAGCGTTGAAGCTATTCAAGACCAGGTCGAGGCTAATCAATCCTTCCTCATAGAGCTGCTGATTTTTGACAAATGAATCTTTGCGGAGAGCCAGCACTTCCTCATCGGCTTCAAATTGTGAGACAGCCTTATCGTAATCAGTTTCTAGCGTTTGCTGATCCAGTACTGCTTGATTTCTCGCCTGATTGGTATTGTTGATTGCCATTTGTTGATCATACTTAGTGCTAGAGCTCTGGCTGATCCGTTTGGCATTAGGGATCGGGATCGAAAGGTTCAAACCGATATAATTGCTGTTGATCCAGTTGCCAGTAAAAGGCTCAAACTCCGTATTGTAGAGGTTATAAGAGTTGGATAGCTGCAAGGAGAGGGTTGGCATCATCGCCGCCTTGGCACTTTTATGGTTCTGGCGAGCATACTCTTCTCTGAGGAGCGAGTTGCTTAGGTTGAGCTCATTGAGCGCTACGGTAGGTCCTATGGCCTCCTTCGGAGAACGCTTGGACTCATTTACGGCAATCGTTTCTGACTCAGGGATATCGCAGAGGATCTTGAGGCTGATATAGTATTGCTCAAGCAGGTACTCCAATTGCTTGATGGTTTCCTCCGTATTGAGATAATTGATCTTACTCTCGTTTACATCTATCTGACTGATCAGCCCCTCTTCAAACTTTTGGGTGGTAATCTGATAGAGGGTATCTGCTACCTCAAGATTTTGCTTGGTGCTACTGATCTGCTCCTGAATCAAGATGATGTTGTAGTAGTTGGCTGCTACGTTTTCTTGGAGCTGCTTGAGACTGAGTTGGTTATTAGAATTGGTCAAGTCGATATTGACCTTCGCCAATTTGAGGTCCGACCAGCCCGCCGGATTGACCAATTTTACATCTGCATAGCTAGTCAGATTGGTGTTATACTGCACCCCCATCTCTATCTCTTGAAAGGTCCCCGGTTCCCCACCGAAGATTTCGGCCGGAAAGAGACTGACGCCCAACTGCGTATTGTTGGTAAACTGCGCCGAGAGCAGGCTACCCGTCACATCGATGGTTCCTAATGCTGCGGCTAGCTTGGCCTTTTCCGCCTGATCCAGTTGGATGGCATTGTTTTTCAGACTCACACTATGCTTATTGGTATACTCCAACAGCTCGTCGAGATTGGTAAAAACCTGAGTTGATTCAAAATCAAGCTCTGTACTTGTCATAGCCGATTGTCCCAATGCCGTGCTTGCACTTAGCAAAAGGGCGAGGGTGATACTTAATATTCTATTTATGCTCTGTGCCATAATGAATTAGATTATGACACAAACCTAGCTTCCTATACTAGGCTATAGAATGGAAAAGTCAGTGAAGTGGACAAAATGAAAGTGAAGTGGACAGAGGCAGGATTGAGTGATGAGGGCTGCTTCGCAGAACGATTATCCAATCCGGCATTACAAGAAGTCCGTAGGTGCGCGCATGCATGCCGCACCCTAATGACAAGCGTTCCGCGAAGCGGTGAAAATCAAGCAGCTTCAAGGCAGTGCCTTGAAGCAAACGGGTAGACCAAGATAAGCGTTCCGCGCAGCGGTAAACAAAAACAAAACACCCCTAAGCCTCAGCCAACCACTCTAAAAAGGCGGTAAGCTTCAACTTGCCGACCAAAATTTGCTCTGCAAAGGGAATCGTCAAATTCACGATGATCTTGCGGTTGAAATAATGAGAGGCATCTTTGACGGCCTTGCGGTTGATCAAAAACTGTCGGTTAGCTCTAAAGAAGGCCCCGACAAATTTGGCTTCTAACTCATTGAGCTTTTGGGAGAGGAGATGCTTTTTTCCCTCAAAGGTGTAGGCAAAGACGGCCTCATGCTCAATAAAAAACAAGGCAATCTGCGCTACCGGCAAAGGGATGATCTTATCTCCCTGCTGCACGATGACCGAAGAAGTTTTGCGCGGACTCAATTGATTTTTCATCAAATCGATCAAGCCACTATAATCGCTGCTAGTCGTATTGGCTTCGCCCTTGATGGTATGATACTTTTCGAGGGCCGCCTTGACAGTATCCTTTGAAAAGGGCTTGACCAGATAATCAATCCCCAGCGTTTTGAATGCTTCTAAAGCATAATGATTAAAGGCCGTGCAATAGATAATGGGGATTTTGAGCTCCGTCTGCTCAAAGATTTCAAAGCTCAGGCCATCGCCCAATTGGATGTCCGAAAAGATCAGATCGACGGCTTGCTCCTCTGCAAAAAAGGCTAGGGCATCTTCTACACTCGGCAGCATCGTCACGATCTCCGCCTCCGCCTCGACAGCAGTGATGGTCCTCGCCAGATCCTTGGCGGTGAGTTTTTCGTCTTCTATAATTACGATTTTCATGCGGGGATCACGGGTATTTGCACACAAAAATGGGTCTCGCTTTGCTCGATCAGTAGCTCTTTGCCCGTCAAAAATTGTAGCCTTTTGGCAAGGTTGGCCAGGCCGGTACCCCGCCTTTCAGTTACTTTTAAGGAAACAATATTGTTACGTACCACGATGGCCTCATTTTCATAACTGATTTCGATATTGAGGGGTCGCTTTTCGGTAAAGTAATTATGCTTGAAAGCATTTTCGACCAGTGTTTGAATCGCCAAAACGGGAATCTGAGTCAGCCCTGCTTCTGTTGGTACCTTTACTTGGAAGTGAAAAGCATTTTCAAAGCGAATCTTTTGTAAGCCAAGGTAGTTGTCGACAAACTTCATTTCATCCGTAATGCTGACGAGCTTGGCGTTGTGGGATTCTACTGAATAACGCAAAAATTCTGAGAGTTTGACCGAGTACTCCTCCGCCAAATCTTCATCTTCTTTGATCAATGATTTGAGGACACTGAGGGCATTGAACAAAAAGTGAGGCTGTAGCTGTTGCATCAGCACCATGTTTTCTGCTTCCAGCTTTTGGATGGTCAACTCAGAGACTTGTTTCTCTGCCTCTTGTTTTTCCTTTGCCTCGATGATCTGATTGATGATCAGCAAGATGATGGTATTCAAGGCTAGCGTCATGGTGATCGGAAATAGCAGGTACTCCATGACGGCCGATCGAACATCAAAAAACGACTGAAAAGGGGCCTTGAGGATATTGGAAAGGAAAGTCGCGACAAAGCTGAGAAGAAAAATATCCCAACGCCGGGGTTTCTTCCAATGGAGAAATATTAATCCATTGATGACCCAATAAAGAATCACGCTGAGCAAAACCGAGAAATACAGCCTCGTCGTCTGGCCCAAATCCATCACCCCAAACATATAAAAGGGACTCGCCCCATAAAGCGCCAATAAAGGGGCACTGATCGCTGCGTATATGTAAAATCTTCTTCCCACGACGTCTCTTCTAGGCCATTACACTCATTCCCCTAATA
>JBCAWW010000195.1:0-8276 GCA_038534415.1 Bacteroidota bacterium
AAACGTGAAATCAAGCTAGGTAATTTGCGGACGCAGATTGCGAGTGATCTGCATGATGAGATGGGGAGTTTGCTGACGGGCATTTCGATGCAAGCCCAGATGATGCAGTTTAGTGAGGGGGACAAGGTAGATGTGTATCGCGACAAAATCATCGACAATAGTCAGACCGCCATTGCGACCATGCGAGATGTGATTTGGTCTATCGATAGCCGCTACGATCAATTGGGTGGATTGGTAGATCGCATGAAGGAGTTGGCCTTTGAGCTGCTCAATCCCTTGGAGATCAAGTGGGATTTTCAGGTAGATGGTTGGGATTTGGAGCAGGCGATGGCGCCAGATGTACGCCAAAATCTATATTTGATTTTTAAGGAGGCCGTCAACAATATCGTCAAACATGCCCCGGAAGATGAGGTCCAGATCAAACTTCATCAGCGCAAGGACAAATGGTCGCTTGAGGTGCAAAACCAAAGCCCAAGCGTTCCGCGCAGCGAGAAAAAACTTCATACCCCCAAAACCCTTGGACAGGGGCTCAAAAATATAGAGATGCGAGCCAAACAGATCGGCGCTCAATTGCAATTGCAGGAGGGCAGTGGTTTTTCTTTGCTGATCAGCGGGACTACTTTGACGTAGATTTTTGGGGATCACTGCTTCGCAGAACGCTTATATGGTACATCCCCTTTCGCATTCAGCCCCTTGCAAGCGGCCTGGCGAGCTGCTACTTTCCCATCGGCTTCTCGCATTGCTATTAGGATTGAGGGTCTCATTGCCACCAAGGAGGTGTTGAAGCCTACCAAGCAAAACGCTTATCCCTCATTTATGGGAGGGCGCGACACAAACTTATTTGATACTTTGCCACTATGATACGACTAGGCATAATCGAAGACCACCAGGACAGCAGGGATGTGTTGACGGCTTTTTTTGCGAATCAATTGGGCTTTGAAGTGATCTTGGCCGCTGAATCGGTAGAAGCTTTCTTGGCGGAGCTTGATTTGCATGAACATAAAATGGACGTGCTCTTGCTGGATATCAATCTACCCGGTATCACGGGGATTGAAGGCATCAAAGGGATCAAGTCTAAATTGCCAAAGACCGATATCATCATGCTGACTCTACACGAAGATAGTCGGCATATATTTCAGGCCTTGTGTGCGGGTGCGGTAGGATATCTCGTCAAAGGTACGCCCTTGCCCAAGATCAAAGCTGCCGTCGAATCTGTCCAATCAGGTGGCTCGGCCATGTCTCCCCAAGTGGCCCGTAAGGTGGTGGATTACTTTCAACCCGCCAAGCAAAACCAACACAGTCCGCTCACTCCCAAGGAAAACCAAATTGTGGAAGGCTTGGTCGACGGCCTGAGTTATAAATTGATTGCAGATCGTTATAGTATCGGTATCGAAACCGTACGAACTCACATCAAAAACATCTACAAAAAACTCCACGTCAACAGCAAATCAGAGGTGGTGGCAAAAAAGCTGCGCGGCGAAATCCCGTAGAGCTGCAACATTTTGCTTCTCCGCTTTTCATCATCATGTCCTGATTAGCGAAGTCTCAGCATATTTAGTGTTTTTCTCCCTGCTTCGCAGAACGCTTATCTCAATTGTTGATTGGTTGAATATTTGATTTTTTGAATCTTTTCTCTCAAGCTTCCAGCTAAAAACCGCATCGAACTACCCGCCTCTTCTCCCTTAGCGCTCGTAGAGGCTGCCCTCCTTGGAGGGCCACTGGTCTGCGACTGGCCTGCTAAGTCTTCGACGCTAACGACCTTTATTTATTCATCATTTCCCCCTACCTCCCCCTTTCATGGGATGTTGCCGCCTGAGTGCTGAGCCTAACTTGAGGACTCATTCACATAATTGCGTTTGACGCCTTAATAGCCTCACATTATGAAACGTATTTCATCAATTTTTTGCTTGCTTTGTTTTAGCCTTTGGAGCTACGGACAAGTAGTTTTAGACGGCCCGTTGGCCAATATCAATGGTACTGTTGAAGGGCAAGAGTTTGCCATCTTTCATACCAATAGTCTTGGAGGATCAGACTCTTCTACCCGTGCCACTTTTGGGCATTATGATATTGATGCTACGACCGTCGGTCAACGCATCGTCGAGGATGAATCCAAATGGCTTGATACCGTCAAGACTTATGACGAGAAATTTCTCAATGTACTGACCCTAGATTATGATGGTGATGGTTTTGATGAAGTGGTGATGGCTCATCAACAAAGATATCGCACAGCCAGAGAGGTAAGACTCAGCTTCCCGACGATTTCAGAAAGTAGCTTAAATCTTTCCGCCAATAAGCAAGATGCTGTTGGGGTTTTTTCTTGGCCCAATGGTACGAATGCGCCTGATCGAGATCCCACTTTGAAATGGGATAAAGCAGACTTTAATGGCGATCGTAAAGAAGAAATCGTCACTATGTTTAGACGATTTCAGGGAGAGTTTATGCTGCAAATCAGATCGGTAGATATTGCTTCCGCTAGTCCCTCTATTATCGTGCACGAAGTTCAAGTCGGCGATTTTTTCCCGCGTAATAATTCTGCTTATGAAGCTTATGATCTCAGCGTGGGTGATTTTGATGGCGATGGTAAAGATGATATCGCAGTGATTAGCATTGAAGAGGTTTTAGGGCAGCGAGGGGTAGTGCTGAGACTCTATGAGGTAACACCTGCTCCTAACTTCATTAATTGGACAATCACCCTTAAAACCACAAACATAATACTTGCGATCCCTTTAACTGCAAACTGGGAAAACATGGCTTTGACTTCTGGTAATTATGATCTCAATCTTCCCAATAGGGATGCAATGGCAATGGCAATTGCTTATAATGATAATGTTGGGGGTACACCTACTATGAGCAGGCGACTATTGATGATAGAAGCGAATGGGCCAGTAGGAGATGAGTTGAGCAATGTGATTATTGGAGGTATCTACAATGCTGGTGATGTGCAAAATGGAGATCGGCCCGCTGTATCCTTGACTTCAGGTGACCTCAACAATGATCAAATAGAGGAGTTTATCGCCGCTTTTGATGCCGAATTCAGGGTTTACTCTTTCACTAGCCCTACACTTAGTCCTAAAGCACAAGGATCTGCCGGCTCTGTGCCTGATAATTTTTATCAACTGGTTGATGCCAACAGCTATATCGCTATCGGCGATGTGGACTGGGATCTGCAAAAGGATATTCTCATTGTAACTACTGATGATGATGGAAACTCTGGCAATCCGCAGCATTTTCTCCGTACCAGTGTGTTTGGGATCAATAATGATCTCAGCACACTTACGCTGAAAGCCGAAAAAGAACTCCAGACCAAAGCCTATTCCGGTTCATCTGATGACTATCACTTTGCCGCCACCTTTGGAGCGATCAGAGGGGGGCGTTTCAATCTTATGCCACCCCATCGATTTGAAAAGCAAATCTTCCGACCTTTGGTCGTCAACAATAGCCCGCCCTACCATTTTGATATCATCGGCAATGATACCGTGGATCTATTTGGTTGCTACGCCAATGGCACTTTTGCGACTGATTGTAAGATGTTTAAGTCGACCTACTCTACCGAAAATAGTACGAGCACTACACTAGAGACTACCATGACCTCTGACTGGGGCGTAAGTAGCACTCTATCTGCCGCTGGCAATGTCGGAGGCCTCGGTCTCAAAGCCTCTATAACAGCGAGCTATGGGGAGCAGTTTTCCAATGGCGGTAGCAATACGCAGACTCATAAAGTGGATGTATCCACCACAGCGGTAGATGATGATGCCATTTTTGGCAGGTTGCAGACCTACGATATGTACGAGTATCCTGTCTTTCGCAATGGCGTGAGAGTCGGCAATGTATTAACCATGAAGCAAATAGGGGCGCCTATATTTACTTGGTTGACTTCTAAGGCCGATGGGGCCTTCGCGATGAGAACCTCTCATGAACCGGGTAACCTACTCTCTTATCCCTCATTGGCAGATTTTGATGTTTTGGCAGGCCGTCAAGATGCTGCTATCCAAAATGGTTTTTCTTCTGGTACAGTGGGCCGTCTCATCGATCAAAGTGCCAATGGCTACAACTTTACTATGACTTATGGTGCGTTTAGCACCTCCACTGCTTCAGAAACCCAAAATTTTGGTTTAGAAGTCAATGCCGGCGCTTCATACTATGGCGTTGGGCTGGAAGCCACTGGAACCTACAATGCGAGTGAAATGCAAACCCATAGCAGCGATGCAGAACAAGCCGTAGCGTTTTCGAGTGAAATGCAACAAGTGACGATGACCCGTGATGCCCCCTATACCATCATCCCGCAGGTGATTTGGAGTAAAAATGGTGCCATGACCCTCGAATACGCGGTCAATATTGATTCATCAGTCATCAGTACCAACTTTTGGGAGCAAAATTATTCTCAGCCTGATCTAAGTTTGATCTTGCCTTGGAAGTATGATGAGGCCAAAGGCAAAGATGTCGGCCCCGCTTCAAAGGATAAAGCGAGACTTTGCAAATCGCTCTTTATCGAAACTGCCAATATTGGAGACGGGGATACTATGCGCCTGCGTGCCTTCATCCAAAACTACAGCCTCGTAGATTATGTGGGCCCTGTCGAATTTCAGTTTTACCTCGGCAATCCACAGGATGGCGGCCAACTTCTCTCAGACATCAATGGACTTACTACCTTAACGGTAACGGATACCTTCAAAGCCCGCAATCGAACCTATATCGAGTTTGATTGGAAAGTGCCAAGTGGATTTGATCCTAGTAAAAAACTCTATATCGTCATCGACCCCAACAACCAAATCACTGAGGTGCATGACAACAATAATACGGGCTGGGTACCGCTCTCTAGTCTCTCTACCGATCCTAATCCAATTGAAGATGAAATCGCCCCGCTAAACGCAAAAGTTTATCCCAATCCTGCTCAAGATCGCGCTCAGGTGGATTTAGTGCTAGATCGTCCCGGAGTATTGAAGGTGGAGATGATGGATATGAATGGGCGAGTGATAGCTACTCTTTATGACCATATGGTACCGGCTGGCAATTTTATTTTACCCGTTTCACTTAACGATTTGCCTCAAGGAATGTATCTGATCAAAGCGACTCACAATGCTCAAGCTAAAGTGATGAGATTGATCCACATCAAGCCATAGCAAAACCACGGCTGCGCCGAACGCTGCTATTTATGTAAAGAGCCGCCTCGAGTTTCGGGGGGGCTTTTTATCATGCTTATATATGGGACGAAGCGTTCTCCGAAGGAGTAGCCCTAAACAAAATTGTCAAAATGCTGCTAAAGAAGGTTATTTTAGTTCTCTATTAGGGCTGTAGAGTCTCCTTTGAGGCTGTCTTGCTGTAAACTTTGGATAAGTTCTAAAGTCCGAATGCTATCTTTGACCCGATGTTTCTCTATTACTTCGGCGGCATGGCTCGGTTGGGATTGGCTTTCGCTTTGACAAGCGAGCACCAAAGCCATAAAAAATAACAATAGGATGCAAAATCGAGCTTTCATGCCTCAAATATACAAATAAGGACTTGCTACGTGCTTACCAAATATTCATTTCTTAATTTATAAATTCAGGAAAATATTTTCATTTTTGATCCAGATACGTTTTTTTCGTATTCTAGTCAATTGATTGAGTGACATAACCCCTTACTGTGATACTTAACATGGAGTACCGTAAACTGATAAGCCCGCTACTTCTAGCGGTGCTGATAACGTGCTTCGCAGCTTGTAAAGAGGACATTGAGCCGCCTTTACCTGCTGATGAAGACCCCGCAATTAGCCTGTTAGCACCTGCTAGCAACAATTTCCTCAAGGAGGCTGGGGAAGATATTGAACTTTCTCTGCAGCTTTACGACAATGAGGCCCTCAAATTATTGCGGGTGACTGGTCGAGTGTACTCGGAGACAGATAGCATCGTCGGTGATGACTTTGTCGTCCAAGACATTGATATTAGCGGGACCAACTTAAATTATGACCTGACGCTTACCGCGCCCAATCTGCCGGCATATTATAAGATCCGTTATATGATCTATGCCATCGATTCCAAGGGAGCGGAAGCTTCTTCTGTCGCTTGGTTGACGATTTTGCCAACGCCGATCACCCCTGCGCCCTATCAAGTGTTGACTTACGAAAATGAAGACTTCATTTTCAATCGTCTGCTAGGTATTGGTTATGGCTTTAATTTCACCAACCGTGAAACCCTGCCTAATCCTACTAACCAGAATCCACTGGAGCTTGACATCGCTGAAGTATCTGCTTCACTAGGTGCTTGGGAGCCTGTGCTCGAATCGCCAAACAATGCCTTCTTTGGCAATGATTCTGTATTTGTGATGACGGATGAAAGTCGTTTCAATTACAATGAAGCTACATATGAGACCATTTCGCAGGCGTTTTTTAGCGATCCGATGCCCAGTCCGCGTACACCAGTGCTCAAAGAAGGCGATTATGTGATCATTCGTCTGACCAAAGCACCTAAGCCTCAGTTTGCTGTGATGAAAATCACTTTGCTAGAATTTGACGGTGGTGGAGCTGGCAATCCACGTGATAAGGTATACTTTGACTACTTGGTTACGAGCCAGTAGTGAAAGCAAAATATATACTTTCCTATTTAAAGCATCAATGGCGAGCGCGATCTCAATCAGAGATTCGCTCGCCATTTGTGCATTCCTTTTTAACTGAGCTAATCCCTCACCAAGCTAGCGAGTGGGGGGCGAAGGTGGAAGCTTTGCGAAAAACTTTGACTGCTCAGCGCGAACGCATCCTCAGCTTTGAAGATTTAGGCGCTGGCTCAGATAATAGCGGTAGCAAGACATTGCAGCGATCCGTATCCTATTTGGCGAGACTCTCGGCCCGACACCGCAAAGAAGGCGAACTGCTTTACCGGCTTTGTAAATTTTATCAGCCCAAACGCTGCCTAGAGTTTGGTACCAACTTAGGAATCTCGAGCCTCTATCAATTAGGGGCCTTGGAGGACAGTCAATTTGTGAGCATGGAAGGCGCAGCGCCTATTGCGGCTGTCGCTCAAGAAAACTTCGCGCACTTTGGACTCGATCCTGAGATATTGGTGGGAGAGTTTTCCTTCCTCCTCGAGGAACGCTTAGACTTAGCCGAGTACCGGCCTGATTATGTATTTGTAGATGGCAATCATCGCTACGAGCCTACCATTGCCTACTTTGAACGCTTGCTGCCTCATATGCAAGAGGGAGGCATCATCGTTTTTGACGATATAAACTGGTCCGCAGAGATGCAAGCCGCCTGGCAGGAGATTATAGCTCAGCCTGCGGTAACGCTCAGTTTTGATCTGTATGTAATGGGGATTTGTTTTATCCATCGGCCAGAACCCAAAGCTCATATACGGGTTCCTTATTGGCCTTTTTGAGTATTAAATAGGCGGCAAGATGAAATCAGGTGGTTTGAGGAGGATCCAAGACGCTTTTTGCCCGAAAACACTTGTCCACTTACTTAAGTAGTAAGACAAAAGTATTCAGTATATAGACATCTTATAATGGACCTCTGCAAGTGATTGGGACTGCTTTTATCCAAACTTAATACTAAATACTATTGTCTCTGTACTTAAGGACTGAGTATGAAGTATTAAGACCCTTAGGAGAACATTAGCTCCGTATTGTTCTCGATCTACTAACTACTCAAACTCCAGCATCGATATATCCTTGCAGCACATTTGCGCTATTTCTGATGCCTAGCCCATCCTTACGATAGCGTTTGTGAATGGGTATCCAGCCTTGGTTTTTGTGCTTTAGCTCTAAGCGATATTGGCTACGCCCCTTGTGGATGCGTTCCGCAACGCGGAGCTCCTCAATCTGATGGAAGTAAACCTCTTTTCTCTCTAATAGCTTCCAGCCTTGCATATGCTCTAGCGAAATCCGCTTTTCTGCCAAATGCAAACTCATGCGACTCTGATGGTATAAAAATCGAAAACCTAAGACCCCGCCTAGCAGCAAAAAACCGCCTATCCAGTAGGTAAAGCGATAATAAGACTGAATCCCAAACTCTCGCATCGTAACCAAGGGGAGCAACAGCCCCGTCATGATGAGGGCCGCAAAAAGGATCCGTAGGATAGAGGATTTGTCCTCTAGCACTAGGGTCTCTTTGGTACGTTGTAGAATTTCCATACTCTATTTACGGACTGCTTTCGCTTCGGTTAGGAGCGCGCGGTCTACATTGTCGCGATTGATATTGGCAAAATTGCCGTGACCGATATTAGCTAAGGCTCTCAATTCTTCAATCTTAGCATCCGCTAATTTACCAAAAGAAAAGACAGTAAGATGGACAGAACTGTTTTGAG
>JBCAWW010000196.1:0-8264 GCA_038534415.1 Bacteroidota bacterium
TTCAATCAACAATTAATTATTGATACTTTCCAATACTTATTTTTTGCATATTTGATACCTATGGAGCATCAGATAGAATGGCGACATTATCGCTATTTTCTAGCGGTGGCAGAGGAGTTGCATTTTCGCCGCGCCGCGGAACGCTTATTCATCACCCAACCGGGCCTGAGCCGCCAGATTGCGCAGCTAGAGAAGCGGCTAGGCGTCAAGCTGTTTGAGCGAGACAAACGCAAAGTCAGTCTCACCCCAGCGGGCGAGTATTTGCAGCAGGAGATTAGTTTTATCGAAAATCACCTCATGCAGACTCGCAAAAACCTGCGTCTAATCCATCAAGGAGAACAGGGCGAGATCAAAGTGGGCTTTATTGGCACGGCTATGCAGGCGGTAATTCCCGATTTATTGGCTCGTTTAAATGAAGCCTATCCTTTGATCCACGCCAGTTTGGAGGAGATGTCTATTGGCGAACAAGTAGCTGCGATCCGTGAAGATAAGCTAGACATTGGCTTTGTGCGCTTGGCCTCCGCTCCGGATGGATTAGAGATGCGGACAGTTGAGGAAGACAGTTTTTCGGTAGTGATCCCCAAAGATCACGTCCTCTCTGAGGCCAATTTTCAATCCTTGGCCCAGCTAAGCGAGGAGCCTTTTATCCTCTTTTCGGTGGAATACAGTCCGATTTACTACGATAAGATCGTCGGCATTTGTGAGGACCACGGCTTTAGTCCCAAGATTTCGCACAAATCGGTACACGCGCAGACCATCTTTCGTTTGGTAGAAAAAAAGCTAGGCGTAGCCATCGTACCCAGCGCTTTGCAGCGCGGCTTTGATCTGGATGTCAAGTTTATTGAATTGAAAAATATCCGCCAAAAGGCAGTACTTTCGATCCTATGGAAAGCCAAACATCGCAATCCTAGTTTGGATCATATGCTGGCTTTGCTTTGATAGATTAGACTTTAACACATATGCTTACTCAACATCCTTTTGCACAGTCAAATCTTAGTACCACTCGCCTGGGGCTAGGGATGGCAGCTTTGGGTCGTCCGGGATATATCAACTTGGGACATGCAGATGATTTGAATCGCAACTATGCCGTCGAGGCGATGGAGCAAAAGGCCCATCAAGTGCTGCAATATGCATGGGAGCAAGGGATTCGATATTTTGATACGGCTCGCTCTTATGGCAAAGGAGAGTTGTTTTTGGGCAACTGGCTGCGCCGAACGCCTCTTCCCCCAGACGCCGTCATGATTGGTTCAAAATGGGGCTATACCTATACGGCTGATTGGGCCATCCAAGCCGAAAAGCATGAGGTCAAGGAGCACAGTCTCCCTGTACTTACTCGCCAATGGGACGAGACCCAAGCGATATTGGGAGAGTACCTGGATCTTTATCAAATCCATTCCGCTACGCTGGAAAGCGGCGTATTGACCCATACAGCTGTCCTCAATCGTTTAGCGGAGCTAAAATCTCAAGGCACGCTCATCGGGCTTTCGCTCAGTGGCAGCAATCAGGCGGAAGTCTTGCGCGCAGCGATGCAGCTCAAAATTGATGGCATCAGCTTATTTGACTCGGTCCAAGCCACCTATAATTTGCTAGAGACATCAGCCGGAGTCGTTTTACAGGAAGCCCACTACGCAGGCATGGGCGTCATAATCAAGGAAGCCTTAGCCAACGGCAGACTCACTAGTCGCAACCCAGATCCGCTTTTAGCGCCTCTGAGAGAAGAGGCTGCTGCCCAGAAGGTCGGGATCGACGCCTTGGCCTTAGCGGCAGTCTTGGCGCAGCCATGGGTAGATATTGTCCTCAGTGGCGCCGCGACCGTCGAACATTTGAGTTCTAATTTGCAAGCGATGGATATCGCTTGGCATGAGGTCTTCGACGAACGATTTCAAGCGTTGCGCGAAGCGCCCGAAAAGTATTGGCAGACGAGAAAAGAATTGAGTTGGAATTAATCTACCGCCTCATAAGTCACAAAGGCAAAACGCTTACTATCAGGCGACCAAGAAGGTACATTGATCGTACCTTGACCACCCGTAAATTGACAGAGGGTGCGGATCTCCTTGCTTTCCAGATCATACAGACGTAAGACGACATCTTTCATCGGTGGATGCTGTGAGCCCTGATCTTCGAGATAAGAAATATAGACCAAATAGCGGCCATCTGGCGAGGGATGCGGAAACCAATTGGAATAGGCATCATCGGTTAATTGCTCGGGCTCGCTGCCATCGGCATGCATGCGCCAAAGTTCCATTTTGCCGGAGGCCATGGAGTTGTAATAGATATGGCGTCCATCGGGCGAGTAGTCAGGCCCATCGTCCAAACCCGGAGAATCTGTGAGCTGGGTTTCTTCCCCTCCCTCTACGGAAATGGCGTAAATATTATAATCACCTTCGCGATTGGCGACATAAGCGAGCGTTTGCCCATCGGGAGACCAGCCATGCCAATAGGATGGAGCCAAGGGCGTAATCAGTTTGGGTACTCCCCCATCAACGGGCAAAATAAAAATCCTAGAGTTCGCGCCATCCGTTTGGACCGTCGGATCATTATGGCTGATAACCAATTGCTGCCCGTCTGGCGAAAAACCATGGTCATTGTTACAGCGATCGGCAAAGTCGGTATCAAGTGGCTGCAAACTATCTGCCTCAAAATAAAAGCGATACAATCCCCCCCCCTGGTTGATCAGGAGATAATCACCGGCTCGCGACCAATTGGGCGCTTCAAAATGGGCCTTGGCTTCATACAGCACTTTTCGCTTATCTGACTCAATATCAAACACTTCTAGTCGCGAAATCAGTTGCTGATCTTGGGCATTAAGCATACTACTAAACACTAAGCTGAACAAAAGCAGAAATATTGGTCGCATGGGAATTCATATTTGACTCAAGAAGTTTTGCATCGCCTGACGGGTGGCGCTTACATAGGCAGCATTGTCAAGATAACGAGAACTTACTTGCTGTAAAAGGGCCTTGGGTATCGCTTCATGAAGGCGTTCCGCGAAGCGGTAAGGATGCAGCGGATCATTATCGCTGGCGACAATCAAAGTAGGCAGCTTGAGCTTGGCGAGTTCAGTCAGTTCAGACAAAGGGCGATCGTCTATCATCCTGCGGAGAACGTCTGCCCGACTTGGCAAGGCATGATCAAATTGTCCTAAGAGAGAGTTCGCCGCATGAGGCAACTTTTGTTGCAAGGATTGCCAGTCTGAGCGTTCCGCGAAGCGGTCCTTAGCCCCAGCCTGTCCCAAATAATCGGCCACTGCTCTGAGTATCTCCAAACTTTCAGGACGGCCCCGATCCAACCAAGCGGGCCGAATCAGTAGTAAAGCCTCTACCCGCTCTGGATAGCGTAAGGCGATGTTCAGGCTGATGCCAGCGCCCATCGAGACGCCGCCAAAGAGGGCCTTATCGATGCCGAGATGGTCCAAAACAGCGAGAATATCATCCGCATACTGGTCAAAACTAGCGGGCTGCGCCGCATCATAAGGAGTCTTGCCATGCCCACGCGCGTCCATACAAACTAGACGATAGGGACCCATTTCGCTTCCCAACTCTAGGCCCTGCACTAACTGACCACCCAGCCCATGTTGCATCACAAAAGCCGGTCCTTTTCCTTGCTCGACAAAGTGAATCATGCCTTGATTTGATGAAGGTAATTACTGACAAAATCTACCTCCGTCTCTGGAAATCCATGCGCCACTAGCGGAGCCTTTATCCCTGCTTGCTGCGCCTGAGACAAGAAAAAATCAAAAGGTACCACTCCCCTCCCCGGTCCAACAAATGCGCCCTCCGGACTACGGTCTTTGCCATGAAGCTGAGCGATATGAGGCCCAATACGCTCATAAGCCTCGGTGATGAGAGATTTGACGCGCTCGGCGGGGGCGACATCAAAAAGATTGGCTGGATCTAAGATAATTTTGATACGATCGCCCATTTGCTGGATGAGTTTTTGGGCTTTTGCGCTAGTGTTGATCACATTGCCTAGTTCGATCTCAACGCCCAGATAGACCTCATACTTTTGGGCGATGGCGACTAGCTTTTCCATCTCTTGGCTCATATCGGCCCAGGCCTCATCAGTATCGTTTTGGGGGTGATGCTCCCATTGATTGCTGGGGTGATAACTGCCCGTACAAAGTGTCAAAAGTTGGGTGCCCATAGCAGGAGCATGCTGCGCCAAAACCTCTAATCTACGCACCCCAGCAGCCCGCTCGTTTGGGTCTGCATGCAACATATTGTAGGTAGCAGAAAGTCCCGAAAGCGTCAATCCCGTGGCTTCTCTTGCGGCAATCAGGGCGGCGACATCGGTCTCACTGATCGCATCAGGCATGGGTACCAAACCCGAGCAAATCATATTGTATTGTAGGGTTTCAAAGCCCTTGTCCTGCGCGGCTTGAAAGACTTCTAGCACTGTGGGGCGGGCAAAGGTGCGGGCAAATATGCCGAGTGGGTTCATAGGCTTCTTATTTGGGCTTGCCTTGGATTTTTACTGCTTCGCAGAACGCTTCTCTGGAAGCCTAGGCAATACAAAAGAGAAGTTATGCATTCCAAGGAACCCTAAGCAAATTTCTTGTTTCTTTTCCTGAGGTAAACAGAGCTAAAAATGAGGTCTATCTGCCCTGGTAGGTTTAGCTGTTGATAGATGCTTTCTTGGGACCCATCGCGCTTCGCTCTTTTGTAAAGGTGGGGAAATTGGACCTTACTTTGGTTTGTATATAGCTGTGATTACTAATAGACAAATGCCCAAGGCCCCACCAATTACTTGAGCCATACTGAAATACAAGAAACCACTCAAAATCACTACTGCGAGGAATAGAAACATAATTCCGATTACGGCATTAGGCGGGTTAAGTAAGGGGGTATTTCCCAACAGATATCCAAAGTTAAGGAGCCCTATACAGATCAAACCAACCCCCATCATCATACTGAAACCTTGCCACAACAACCAGATATTTGCCTGTTGCCCATTGAGGCTGAGATGATCAATCGGAGCAAGCGCGGCTTGATAATCTGCGCTATGAAGGACAGTAAAATGAACCGCTAAATGGAGCGCGCCAATGCCGATAAACATAGTCGAAACGATGAGAAAAAGGATGCGTGCAATTTTCATAAGGATTGTTTTGGGCAAGTAATGAGCTTACCCAATCAATTTCCTTGACCTGAGTTAGTTTTTTGAAGTCTTTCGGGCACGAATCCGGCTGAGGCTTTCTGGATGAATTCCTAAGTATTGAGCAATCAAATAGAGGGGCACGCGCGCGTGGATATTAGGTTTTTCGATGAGTAATTGGTCGTAGCGTTCTTGGGGAGAGTCTAACAAAAAGCCAGCAGTACGCTCGTGGAGCGAGATCAGTTTTTGCTCAGCAACCAAGCGAGCGAAGCGTTCCACCGAAGGTGAAAGCTGATAGAGTCGCTGCAAAGCCTCAAAATCGATCACCAAAAGCTGGCAATCGCTGAGCGCTTGAATCGACATACGCGAAGCTCGCTGCTGGAGATAGCTTACGTAGTTGCCAACAAACTCCCCTTCGGCATAAAAGTCATCGGTTTTTTCGTCTCCATCACGCGTGTAAAATTGCCTAAGGATTCCTTGGTTGATAAAGGCCAATGATTGCCCAATTTCCCCTGCAGCCTGCCAGATTTCCTTTTTCTTCAGCCTGATTTGGCGACATTCTTGGGCAAATTGAGCGAAATCTTCCTCTTTGACTTCAATCTGCTGTTGGATGAGTTGTAGTATCTGCTCAAAGGCGATGTCCGTGTCCATATTGATTCAATCTACCAAGCCCTCACGAAAGGCGATACGCACTAAATCTGCCACATTGCGGGCTGTTAATTTTTTGAGGAGGCTTTTGCGGTGGCTGTCGATGGTTTGGGCGGAGAGAAATAGTTGCTCGCCGATTTCTTTGCTGGTGTTGCCTTCGGCGAGGAGTTTGAGCACTTCAATCTCACGATTGGAGAGCAGCGATAGAAGCTTGACCGAAGTGGCCGGGGCAATTTTGACAGTCTCTGGTGCGAGTAGGCTTTCTGTCAGCAGGCTAGAATAGAATTTCCCGCCATTGAGTACGTTTTCAATGCCATGCAAAAATTCCTGTTTCGTACTGTTTTTGAGCATATAGCCTTGAGCGCCTTCTTGCATAACTTTTTGGACCACGGCCTTTTCGCTGTGCATACTTAGCATCATAATCGGCAGGTGAGGCAGCTTGGGGCGCAAGGCTTTGAGGGCGTTGAGTCCATCCATGATCGGCATATCCAAATCCATCAACAGCAGGTCAGGGGCGAGGGCAGGCACTTTTTCTACCGCTGCTAAGCCATTTTGCAGACTGGCGACAATTTCAAAGCGTCCCTCTTCTTCGAGCATTTGTTGGAGGCCTGCGGCAAATAATTGATGATCATCAACGATGACGATTTGTTTTTTCATGAGAGCGGTATTTGGGAAAGGGCGCGGGTACCTCCATTTTCTGCATTTTCGAAGCGGAGTTTGCCTCCAATGGCTTGCATACGGGTACGCATATTGTCGAGACCGAGGCCAGAAGAGATTTGCTTGGGATCAAAGCCTTTGCCGTTGTCTTCGATGGAGAGGGTAAGGATGTCTTTGGTGCTGCTGAGCAGAACGTCTATCTCCGTCGCCTCGGCGTGCTTGAGGATATTGTTGATTTGTTCTTGGGCCACGCGATAAAGGCCTAGGCTCACCGATTCTGTAAGTTGTGTTGGCACGCGGAAAGCATCAAAGCGAGCGGCTAAATTCGTATCAGCCGTACTGTTCTCTACCAATTGAGCCAGGGCCGCTTCTAGCCCTGCAGCCTCGAGGGCGCGAGGCATCATTTGATGAGAAATCGAACGCACATTTTCGGCGGTGGAGCGTAAGCGTTCCGCGAAGCGGTCTACCTCAGGAGTAGCCCCCAAAGCCATCTGCAAGCTCGCCAGCTCTTGGCCCACCCCATCATGCAAATCTCGCGCGATGCGTCGCCTTTCCGTTTCAGTCGCTGCGATTACCGCTTGGATGCCGCGCTCTTGTTCTTTGATCACCGCGGCTTGGATGGCGGCTTTTTTCTGACTTTGAGCCCTCCACCACAAAAACACCCCTAGCAAAATCCCCAATAACAATACTCCCAAAACAAGGGCAAGATACAATTGGCTTTGTTTCACATCAGCGCGCGCGTCGGCTAAGAGGCGTTCTTTTTCGGCGGTTTCATATTGGGTGTTGATCTCTTCTATGGCGGCGATTTTGTCACGATTGTAAACCGTATCGCGCAGATAATTGTGCTGGCGCAAAAGCTCGAAGGCTTCTGCTTGTTGATTCAGAAACTTGCCTTTGAGGATCGCTAGGCCCCAAATCGCTTTTTCTTGGGTTTCATAGTTTTCGGTTTCTCGTCCGATGGCTAAAGCTTTAGTCCGCACCTCGGCCGCATCTCCATAGCGTTTAGCATTCTCATACTCATTGCCAATACCGATATAAAGTTGCGCCAGTTCTTTTTGGATGTTATAGCGTTCGGCGAGGCCGATTCCTAACTCAAAGTACTTGATCGCAGAGTCTGACTGAGTCAGCTTTTCAGAGAAGATACTGCCGATATTGTTGAGGGTGACGGCCTGACCATAGATATTGTTTTGTTGTTTTTTGAGGCGATAAGATTCACGATAATAGTAGATCGCAGAGTCATATTGGGCTTCCTCCACCATCAAAAGACCATAACTGTTGGCTGCATTGGCGTAAAAGCGGGGAGATTGCTCAGCATCTAAGTTTTGCAGGGAGCGCCAAATATTGGTTTTGGCTTTGGGGAGATCATTGATCCGCAAAAACACATTGCCGATGTCCATCAGATTTGAATAGAAGCCTACTTTATTGTTGACCCAAAATATCTCTCCCGCTTGCTGGTACAAACTGATAGCAGCTTCATGATCGCCACGGCCTTGCATGATTAGTCCGAGATTTTTCAATGCTTTGGGCAAGACGATACTGTCATGGTGAATAGCAAAATCATCAATCACCTGCCTAAAAATAATCTCTGCCGTATCAGGCTGAGGCAAATACATATAGTGAATTCCGACCACATTGAGGCAGGCATATTGGAGACTAAGTAGACCATTTTGGCTAGCGAGCTTTATACATTCATCAGCATAAGCCTTACCGATGCTCGGAACGCGAAAAAGTTGTTTTTTGGCCTCCTCATAAGCTTGCTGAGTCCGCTCTTCTGGCTCATCTATCTGGGCCAGTTTACTAAGGAGACTATCGGGTAATTGAGCAAAGGAGGAGGCCAAAAAACAACTTTTTCGCGTTCCGAGCATCGG
>JBCAWW010000197.1:0-8262 GCA_038534415.1 Bacteroidota bacterium
TCCGAAGGATCTGTCGTAAATACTGTAGACCAACAACAGGCCTATACTTTCAATCCAGATCAGATCGGGCTAAAAGATTGGGTCAAGAAACTAAGCCCCGAACACAAAGAAGTAATTGATATCGTTTATTTTAGTGGCTATTCTCACCGAGAGGCGGCAGAGCATCTGGGCCTTCCGTTGGGAACCTTAAAAACGCGCATTAGAGCCGCCCTGAAGCAATTGCGGCAATGGACGCAAGCATAATGGATATACAAGCCTACATATCATCCGGCATCCTAGAACTCTATCTGAGTGGCCAACTTGCGTCTGAAGAAGCTCAAGAAGTGGAGCGTATGGCTGAGGCCTATCCTGAGATCAGAGCGGAACTAGACGACTTGGAGGCGGCGATTGGTGCCTTTGCAGAGGCGAGCTATGAGGCAAGGCCTTCTGATGCCTTGCTGGGCAATATCATGGGAGCGATAGCCGAAGCCGATGCGACTCAAGTCAAACAAGCCCCTACTCCTATCGTGCCCCTCAATGAGCCCGCAGCAAAGTCCTCAAATTGGCGCTGGATTGCAGTGGCAGCGGCGATTGCCTTGCTGATTAGTCTTGTCTTTAATTACCAACAATACAATCAACTGCAACAGACCAATGATCAATTGGTTCAAAGCAATCTAAAGCAAGAGCGACTGGCCTCACAATTTGACCGCACCTCAGATATTTTGGAGGTATTGGCAAGCGCAAACAGTCAGATTATAGATCTCGAAGGGCGTGATTTGGCGCCGGATAGCAAGGCGCGCGTGTATTGGAATACCGAATCGAAGAAGGCCTATTTTAGGATGCAAGAACTAGCTCAATTGACTGAGGATCAAGCATATCAGCTTTGGGCCATTATCGATGGCAAGCCCGTGGATGCCGGCGTTTTGCGTGCAGATGGCAGCCTAGAACTAGCCAAATCCTTTAGTGGAATAGCCAGTGCATTTGCCGTCACCATCGAGCCCAGAGGAGGCAGTAGCGAGCCGACATTAGATCAGATGGTCTTGTATGGTGAGGCCTGATCAGGGCGTTTTCGTTTCCTTTTATTTTTTTGGCCGCTTCGCGGAACGCTTCTCTCTCGCATCGCAACAATTTGCCTTGCTACGAATGCATATCGCTGGGGAATCGTTCCGCGCAGCGGTAAAAAATCAAAAAACTATCCTCAAATATGAATCTCATCCAGACGGCACAGCAATACGCAACAAGATGTCACGCCAATTGCAACCATCTCTACGACCAACATCCCTATGCCTTTCACCTCGCAATGGTAGCCGCCGCTGCGCAGGAACTCTCTCAGGACTATGATGAGTCAAGTCAAAGCCTGATTATCGCGGCGGCTTGGTGCCACGATTTGATCGAAGATGCACGCGAAACCTATAATGATGTGAAAAAAGTGGTAGGCGAAGAGGTAGCCGAAATCGTCTATGCGCTTACAAATGAAAAAGGCCGCACTCGAGCAGAGCGGGCCAATTCCAAATATTATGAAGGCATCAAGGCTACGCCTTATGCTACTTTGGTCAAAGTTTGTGATCGGATTGCCAATGTGCGGCACAGTCTCAATCAAAAGGGTAGAATGTATGATATCTACGCCCAGGAGTATCCTGATTTCAAAGGCAAACTCTATGTCCAAGGCCAATATGAAGCCGCATGGCAGATCTTAGACGCTTTATTTGCTTAGCGGATGTCCAACAATTCGACATCAAAAATCAAGGTCGCATAACCCGGGATAGTAGGAGGAGAGCCGCGTTCGCCATAGGCTAGATCATAAGGGATATAAAAGCGGTACTTGGCGCCTACACGCATTAATTGCAAACCTTCGGTCCAGCCCTTAATCACGGCAGAAAGTTGAAATTCGATGGGTTCTCCGCGCTTGTAGCTGCTATCAAAGACGGTTTCATCAAGCAGGCGTCCTTCATAATGGACCTTGACGATACTACTCGCACTAGGGGTCGCACCATCTCCTTCTTGTAAGACCTTGTACTGAAGGCCACTTTCGGTTTCGATCACTCCCTCAGCCTTACGGTTTTCAGCCAAAAAGATCTTGCCTTCTTCCTGCATTAGGGCTGCTTTTTCGGCGGCTTTTTGCTGTTGAATCTGCTGGGCTTGGCGCTGGAAAGCTTGAATGAGTTGCTTTTTTTGCTCAGGAGTAAACTTGATATTTTCCCCTTCTAGTGCATCTACCAATCCTTGGTAAAGGCTTTCGGGATCGACCTCAATACCCGTACGAGATAAGTTAGCACCGATATCCATCCCCAAAGCGTAGGAGAGGCTGTCTGCTTTATTTTTTAAATCTTTGGCTTTTTGCCCGTAGAGAGGTCCCCATAGCAACAAAAAGCTCAGCAGGCTGATAAACGAAAATTTCATTTTTGTTTGAAGCTTATTTAGAATCTAGCAAGCAATTTCGAGAGAACAAATGGAATAAACAAAGCAATAAAAACCAAGCGGTTGCCCCCAAAAGAGAACAACCGCCATCGTCAAAAGTATGTGTGAGATTACTCTACCAGTTGGAAAGTAATCGGTATTTCTTTGTAAACAGCCACTTCACGACCTTGGTAAATACCAGGCTCCCAATTAGGCATATTGCGCACCAAACGAATGGCTTCTTCATCACAACCATAGCCTAAGCCTCTGAAAACAGTAATGTCGGTCAAGCTACCGTCAGGTTGTACCACAAAGCGGACAAACACTTGGCCATCTACTCCAGATTCGCGAGCACCCGATGGATAGCGGAAGTTTTTGCGGAAGTAACGAGACATTGATCTGACGCCACCGGGATAGGCCGGCATTTGATCCACGACAAACATAGGCTTGCTAAAATCGACGGCTTCTCGTTCAGGGCGATTATTAGATACATCCTCTGCCGTTGGGACCTCCTCGGGAGTGTCCTCATCCTCTACTTCAAAAGAAAGATCATTGAAAGGGATCAGATCATTATCGGCAGAAGCCAGTAAGATTTCCGTGCCGGAGTCTTGTCTTTGACTGTCTAGAGACATGCGTAGGTTTTCGGCCAACTCTGGTAAGCTTGGCGTTTCATCAGTAGCGGCAATTGAAGTATTTGCCTCTTCCGGGGCAGGATTACCGATGATTTCCATGCGTTTGGTGTAAACGCTGGTACGGTGGTTTTGCTTACTTGCGTATAAACGGAGCAAAAAGTCGCCGCCATATTTATAAGTGTACTGAGTTTCTTTGCGGAGACGCACTCTATCGCCATTACCGGTCAGCAAAGTATAGACGATAGAAGGATCATAATCTTCGATGGTCATGGTCAAAACACTACCAGCCGAACGTTCTCCATCTATGTCCACAAAAAATACCGGAAGGCGCTCATCTTCAGGATCTTCCTGATCAAATTCAAACTGCTTAGCGTCTTCTTCCATAAAGTCAGCCACATTGCTCGCAATGTTTTGGTTCATTAGTTCGACCATGCTGACAAACAGTTCAAAATCTTCTTCGGTAGAGATAGTATCTCTGCCCATTTCGCTGTGATAAACTGCAAAAGGAGCTTCGCCCTTTCCGATCAGTTGTCTCACCTTTTCAGTATCGAGTTCTTTGTAGCCATAAGTCATCAAGGCACTACTGCTACTCTGCCAAAGCAAGAAGCCTGCAGCTGCTCCGCCAAGAAGCAAAACTGCCGCTAATCCATAAAAAACCTTTTTCTTTCTTTCTTTTTTTTCGATCGCTTCTATCCGGTCAAGATAGTTGTCGAATTGAGTGTTTTGATTCTCGTTCATATCTCGCAAGTCGTTTGCATCAGGGCCCGCCATGAGGTGTGGGACTGAAAGAGTTTAGCTATTCCTAATGTGGAGAAAAGGAAAGGGAGAGATGAATCTTTAAGATGGACTAACAATAGAAGGGACTTCAAGCTAGCAAAAAACAAGACTGCTACTTGATACTAATGTATGAACCGACAATAAACTTATTTGATCGGCTAAATATTTATATCTAGCCGAATGTTTCCTCCGTATGAAATTAACGAGAAGTAAATGAATATCAGACCAATAACTTGAAAAGCGCCCAGATTACAGCGACCACTCCGGCGCCAATTAAGATCGGGCCATAGGCTTTCTTTTGTTCTGGACTGACGGAGATTGTTTCAAAAATGGAGGCTTCGGGTGCCATCAACAATAATTGATCTAAGACATGTTGCAAACGCTGGCGCGTTTGTTCGCTTACTTTGAGTTTGAGCCCTTGACGCAGGATCAAGATCGACAGTTCAATTCTTTTGTGTGTATTGTGAATGGCAATAGCTAATTCTTCAAGGGCCAAGCCATAGCGATCCCGCATACCCTCAAAATAAGCAGGCAATTGATTGAGGACATCAATCAAAATTTCATCACACCATTCTTGTACTTCGCCTCCTGGCTGGGCTTTTTCAGATTCTACTTTCTGGCTTAGGGCTTCAATTTCGCTTACCCGGCGGTGCAAATTACGATAGGTATCCTTATAGCAGGCCGCCAAATGCGTAGTCGGGATAGGCAATGGCTGCACACTCATGATCTCAATTTCCTCTTTATCGATCTGCCTAAAGGCATGCAAGAGGCGTTTGTTGTAGCTAGTAGCGAAGTGAGGAGCAATAAAGGTCCTGAATTCATCGGTAGTAGCCTGCAACAGATTGATATCACCGCTATAAAAGAGGTCTAGGGAGGCCTCTTCGAGGAACGCTTGTAATGCTGGGCGTTCGGCGACGAGCCGATGGTTTTGCCACTCACTATGATCTTCAAGAGAACTAAACAGCTTCAATACGGTCGCGCGATCAATTTCTCTTTCGTTGATCGTAATCACGGGACTATCCTGCAATTCAAATTCTGCTAGCAAGCGTTTCTTCTCTCTTTTCAACCATTCAGAAGCAGGTTGCTCTTCAGCGCCTGCCAAATCTAGGTTGAGAAGGGTGATCGGATTGAGATAAGCCATATATACAATTCTAAGCGGAAAATAGATTCCCTAATACCATAGACGAACAAAAACCCAATAAGTTGGAGAGAAGATAATAAGACTAGCTCAAAGATTTTTTTCATAATCCCTTTAAACCTATTGCAAGAGCCCCAGTCAAAGAAGCAGTTCGATATCGAAAATTACTTTCCATTACAAAAAACAATCACAAAAATTTATCTTGCAATGAATTTCTCAAATCTTAAATCAAATTCCGTATTCTTATTACTAGCCTTTGCCCTCCTATTCTCGGCTTGTACACCTGATGATATCATTGATACAATAGCCGAAGAGGAAACCGAACTAGTAAGCCTTGAAAACGAAGTAAGCAGCACCCTTGAAGACGTTGAAGAGTATGCGTTTGAAGCAATGGAAGTCACTGATTATAGTAGCTATGCGCGTTCTTTTCCCGACCCTAGCATGCGTGCTATACCGGCCTGTGCCACCCTCACCCATGATTCAGTCGCCAAAACCATCCTTATTGACTTTGGTACTGGCTGTATAGGTGCAGATGGCAAGACGCGTAGCGGCCAAATTCTTTTGACCTATACCCAGCGGCTTTACCGTCCAGGCGCCAGCTTGTCGATCGAATCCCTTTCTTATGAAGTAGAAGGTGTTGCAGTCGAAGGTAGCAAAACCATCACCAATGTATCTGCAAGCTTCCAAGATAATATGAGTCTTAATGTGACGCTCGCCAATGGCAAACTGATCTTTCCGAATGGCGACATTGTAACTCGTCAGGTCAACAAGACCTATACTTGGGTAAGAGCAGCACACCCAGCTTTGGATGAATTTCAGGTCGATGGCAGTGTCCAAGGCACAAAGCGCTCCGGCGATGCTTACAGCTGCCAAATCACCTCTACTTTGATCTGGAAGCGCAAATGCAAGCGCCAAGGGATCCGCATCCCAGTAGAAGGAATCAAACTGATCCAAAAGAGTGGACGCCCAGACCTCACGGTTGACTTTGGCGATGGGAGCTGTGATTCTCTTATCACCTTGAGTGCCAATGGAAACAGTAGAACCATCGATGTTTCACAGTGATAAAAATTTCTAAGGCTTAGAAAGACCCGTTAGGTTTCAAAAACCTAACGGGTCTATTATATTTGCAGCAAATCTGTTACGCTTTATGACTGACAAAGCCAAACATCTGGCCACTTTTCAAAACCTTTGCAAAATTGCTTTTGCAGATGGGCAATGGCATGAAAGAGAAAAAGCCCTACTTCAAGAAGCTGCCACTAGCATGGGGCTGGAGAAAGAAGAGGTACGCGATATCATGCAAAAAGTGTCTGAATTAGACTTTGTCATTCCAGATAATGAAGGGGAGCGTTACCTCGAACTGAGGATGGTCGTACTCATGATGGTCCACGATGGTAAACTCGACCAACGTGAATATGCTGGTTGTTTGGAGTTTGCAAGACGCATGAATATCGAGCAATCCTATCTCGATGAAGTAGTAGAATTTTATCAGACCAAAGAAAAAGAACGTATCCGTCATCTCGGTATGTTCCAAAACCTTTATATAGTAGCCGCGGCAGATGGTGAAATCGGTCCTCAGGAAGAAAGCCTTCTCTTACAAGTCGCCGAAAACCTTGGCCTTGGCCAGCGAGACGTCGAATCCGTAGCCAGAAGATATCCTGATTTTGACTTTGTCATTCCAGATAATGAGGAAGAAGCTTACTTCTCTCTCAAAAACCTGGTCTTCATGATGATCGCAGATGGCAAAATCAAAGATCGTGAGTTTTCGCTCTGCTTACGCTTTGCCGAAATGATCAAAATGGATCGCAGCGCCGTCGAGAAAATTCTGGATGAATACGAAGAACATCGCCAAATCCGAGAAGGTGATCCCTCCGAGATCCAGAGCTATAATATTGATATCTATCTCGACTGCTATAACGCCCTCAAGCGTATCCCTGTTCCCGAAGCCAGACTAGCCGACACCCTCGAAGAGACGGCCATCGACCTGAACTTTGAGCGAGTAGTAGGTGAGAATAAGCGGGACAATCGAGCCTTTTATGATTGGCTGTGGTTGATGCATGTAAGAGGTGCAGCGCTGAGCGATGATCTCAGAGTAGTACTTCCCCTATATCTAGATATGGTCAAGCACGGTAGCAACTTCAAACCTCTGCTTGATTATATGCTTCGGGTTGAGCAAGAACGCGCTGCAACTACGATCCCACTGCCAGAAATGAGTCTGGAAGACATCAAGGATCAATTACAAAAAGCTTTCGCTGAATAGTTTTGTAACCACTAGCCTAGCCCCATGTATAAATTTATTTTATTCCTCTTAGTGAGCCTTAGCTTTGGGGCCTGCAAAACTGCCGCACCTATTGTTGAAGAGACGAGGGAGCAAGCAGTCAGCTTTAGCATCTTGCATATCAATGATGTCTACGAAATTGCTCCTCTGCAAGAAGGAAAGCTTGGTGGAATGGCTCGGGTAGCAACCCTCGAGAAGAAACTACGCACCCAAGAACCCAATTTATATACTGTATTAGCTGGTGATTTTTTAAGTCCTTCCGTTATCGGAACGGTAAAAATCGACGGAGAGCGGGTACAGGGACAACAGATGGTCGAGCTCATGAATGCAGTGGGGGTAGATTGGGTAGTCTTTGGCAATCACGAATTTGACATTAAAGAGGCCGCTTTACAAAAGAGATTAGATGAATCTGATTTTGGCTGGATTGGGGGAAACGTTCGCCATCGGCGGAACGATACCCTCACTCGTTTTCAACAAAATGGTAAGAGCGTCCCAGATTATGCCATCTGGCAATTTAATAATGAAGCGCAAGTCCTTAAGGTTGGCGTGATCGGAGTTTGCCTCGACGCCAATAAGCAAGACTATGTCAGCTATGAAGAGGTTTTTGCCAACGCCAAGCAAAATTATCAGCGAATCAAAGACTCTGTCGATTTTTGTATCGCTTTGACCCATCTTTCTATTGAGGAAGATCGCGAGCTAGCTCGGCAGTTGCCACAGCTAAAATTGATCATGGGCGGGCATGAGCACGAAAGACATTTTGAGAAAGTAGGTTCAGTCCCTATAGCCAAAGCAGACGCAAATGCAAAGAGCGCTTGGATACATAACTTTAAATGGGATGGTCAAAACCTAGCACTCACCTCTTATCTCGAAGAGATAGGCGAAAACCTCGCCATAGACCCTTTTATTGAGGCAAAGGTCAAAGCCTGGGAACAAAAAGCTTACAAAGCTTTTGAAGCAAGTGGACTTAACCTTAGTGCCCCAGTATGTAAACTCGGTGATTTCCCCGCTCAAAAAATCATCTATTCGGACCGAACCACTATTGATAATAGCACAGTCTACATCCT
>JBCAWW010000198.1:0-8258 GCA_038534415.1 Bacteroidota bacterium
AGCAAGGTATCACAGTACTGGCTAAGGTTCCGGGTACCGAAGTTGGAGGTGTCTGTAACAATATGCCGACCTTCAATGACCTACCCCCTGTATTTTTGTGTGTTGGCGCTCAGTTCAACTTTGACAATTCAGCAACTGATATAGACGGTGATTCACTCGCTTATGCGATTTCAAATCCATATACTGGCCTTAACTTCCAAGGCTTTGGTACAACGGCGATGAACCCCGTAATCGGCCCTGGTAATCCGCTAGGTCCTCCTCCTTATCAAAATGTCAACTTTTTGCCGGGCTATAACCATCTAGACCCCTTCCAATCCGGAAACTTTAGTATAGACCCGCAATCAGGTTTACTTCAGCTGACACCTACCCAAACAGGACTTTCAGTCTTTGCGGTCTCAGTCTTAGAGTATCGCAATGGCGTGCTCATCAGCGAAAATAAAAGGGACTTCCAGATCAATGTTATCACCTGTGCCCCACAGGGTCAAGAGCCGGTGATTGGCAGCAATCTCGCGCCTGTCCCCAATACCAATGCTGATACCATTTTTGTCGATCCAACCCAGCAATTTTGTTATAATATCACGGTCAATGACCCTGAGGCCATGGATACAGTGGTTCTCTTTCCGGTCAGTGCCGCCTTTGGCATTGGTGGTACTTTGCCAGCGCCTTATGCAACTCTAAGCTATACCGGTACTAACCCCGCCCAAGGGCAGGTTTGCTGGACGCCTTCTTGTGAGTATGAAGGCGATACTATAAGCCTAGTGGTGGGAGGTCGAGATACTTCAGATTGTCCGGGCTATAATATTGTCTTCGATACTACTTATGTAGTGATACGAGACATTATCCCTCCAACGATCAGTCATACTTTACCTGGCGGCAGCAATGATAGTATCTTCGTCGATCCAGGAGAGTCATTTTGCTATACCTTGCAGGGTAACGATGCCGAAGTAGGGGACAACCTGAGCTTTGTTCCTTTAGATGGGCCTTTTAATGGCCTAGGAGGTATCCCGCCTTTTGCAACCATAGCAGCTAATGGTAATAATCCGATCACGGGTAATGTCTGCTGGACGGCTCCTTGTGATCAAGGCGGTGCCACGGTACAGTTTATCATCGCCGTAGAAGATGATAGTCCCTGTTCCTTCCAAGATTATGATACCGTAACTGTCATCATTGCTCCTAATCCAGTAGTAGATGCAGGTGCCGATGCCGTAATCTGTTTCGGAGAAAGCACGCCTTTAAACGCTTCAGGTGGCGTCAGTTATACTTGGACTCCTACTACCGGCCTTAGCAATCCAAATATTCAAAATCCTACGGCTAGTCCTAGCACCACCACCACTTATACTGCCTTCATTACAGATCAGTATGGCTGTGTTTGGCAGGATACAATTAGAGTTACGGTCAATCAATTGCCGATCGTAGACGCTGGGATAGACCAAATACTTTGTCCGGGGGGAAGCGTTCAGCTGCAAGCTAGTGGAGCCCTAACCTACGTCTGGACACCGGCCACCGGACTCAGCAATCCCAATATCGCTAACCCAGTAGCTACCCCAACCGATACAACACTTTATACCCTTACTGGTACTGACGTCAATGGTTGTGTCAATACTGATCAAGTAACTGTTACCCCCATGCAGGCCATTGCCTCACAGGACGTTGCCATTTGTATTGGAGATACCATTACGCTGACTTCATTTGGCGGTACTACCTATAGTTGGGACAATGGAGCAAGCCTCGGCACTCCTAACAATGCCGTTACGACTGCCTTCCCAACGACAACGACGACTTATACTGTAACCGTTACAGATGCCAATGGCTGTGTCGATACCGATGTAGTTACCGTAACGGTCAACCCGCTACCTCCGGTAGATGCAGGACTTGACCAGACCATTTGTGTAGGCTTGAGTGCCAACCTTCAGGCTAGCGGCGCGGTCAATTACCAATGGTTCCCTACTACAGCTTTAAGTAATCCTAATATTGCCAATCCCGTCGCTTCCCCTACTGGCCCTATCCGCTATTATGTAGTGGGTACGGATGCCAATGGCTGTAGCAATATAGATTCTTTAGATATTGACTTTTTCCCTCAGCCTGTGCCTACTGTCAGCAATGATACCGCCAAATGTGGTCAGCTAGGGGTGCCGCTGCAAGCGGGAGGAGGAGTAAGCTACGCTTGGACTCCTGTGCTTGGGCTAGACAATCCCAATATTGCCAACCCAATTGCCAATCCAGACTCCTCTACCCTTTATACGGTCAATGTTACAGATGCCAATGGCTGTTCAGATACCATCTCTGTCTTCGTGCGTACCATGCATGCCAATGCAGGCCCGGACATTGATCTCTGTATCTTTGATTCGACGATGTTGAGCGCTTCGGGTGGCGTTACATACGTATGGGATCCAAGTCCAGACTTGATCAATCCTAATGGTTCAATGCCAAGCGTTTTCCCAACGGTTACTTCTGAATTTTACGTTACCGCAACAGATACCACTGGCTGTACAGATCGCGATACTGTGGTCGTAACGGTCAATCCTTTACCCGTAACCACAGCCACTAATACAGATCCTTGGGTATGTAGTGGCGGAGCGACCATTTTCAACGCCACAGGTGGGGTTGAATACGCTTGGTTCCCAGGTCAATATTTTGCGGATTCGACTTTGGCGAGTCCTACCGCCTTCCCAACTTGGGTCAATGGCTATCTCTCGCCGATGATTGATACCCTCATAACTTATTATGTATTAGTAACGGATGCCAACGGTTGTCAAAGCCTTGACTCTGTGCAACAGACCGTCCGTAAAACACCTTTGGTTACGGTAACCAATGATACATTTCACTGTCCTGGCGGTAGCGTACAGCTAAACTCTGCTGGCGGAGTTCAGTTTGAATGGACCAACGGTGCCTTCTTAAGTGCTGATAATATTCCAAACCCGATTGCATCGGTTGACACCTCGACCATCTTCCAAGTCAAAGTAACCGCAGTTTGGGGTTGTGCTGACTCGGCAGATGTCCTAGTATACCATATCAATCCACAAGCAGGAATCGACCAAACGATCTGTGCCGAGGATACCATCCAGTTGCAAGCAACAGGTGGAGTCGCTTACACTTGGGACAATCCCGGGAGCTTAGACAATGCTAATATTGCCAATCCAATGGCCTTCCCGCTAGTTACGACTCAGTATGTAGTAACGGTAACGGATAGTGTGGGCTGTGTAGATACAGATACGCTTGACATTTTTGTCAACCCATTGCCACCCGCTGATGCAGGCCCAGATCAAGAGATTTGTATTTTTGATACCGCTCAATTAGTGGCTACCGGAGGGATTGCCTATGAATGGCTAGTTACCGACAGTCTTTCTGATCCATTTAGCCCTAACCCAACGGCTCATCCGCGGCAGACAACTACTTATGTAGTTTTGGTTACCGATGCGAATGGTTGCCAAGAAACAGATACGATTGAACTTGTGGTGCATCCGCTACCCATCGCGGATGTGGGTCCAGATATCACCAAGTGTGGTGAGGATTCGATCCAGCTACAAGCGACTGGTGGAATCCTATACAATTGGGCGCCAGCTACTGCCCTAAGCGATCCAAATATCGCCAATCCAATGGCTGAACCTGATAGCAATATCACCTATATGGTCACAGTTACCGACCAGTTTGGCTGTGTCAACTATGACACCCTCAATATTCAGACGATGTATGCCGATGCCGGTCCCGATCAGATCAAATGCCCAGAAGACTCAGTCTTGTTTGGTGCTAGCACGATTGGTGGCATGGCCGCTTCCTATAGTTGGGACAATGCTGGGACCCTTAGCGACCCGAATGTTTCGGATCCATTTGCCTTCCCCATCGTAACGACCACCTATGTCGTAAGCATCACTGATACCAGTGGTTGTGCTGATACAGATACGACATTGTTGACTGTTTATGCACCACCTCCGGTAAACGCTGGGCCTGATTTTGAGACCTGTATCTTTACCGAGGCTCAATTGCAGGGCAGCGGCGGGGCCATCTATAGTTGGACTCCTGCGGCGACGCTAAACGATTCGACTCTAGCCGATCCGATCACCAATACCTTGGTCAGCACCGAGTTTATCCTTACCGTTATTGATACCAATGGTTGTGTGGCCTCTGACTCCGTCTTCTTGACAGTCAACCCACTGCCAATAGTAGAAGCAGGACCGGATCAAGAGATTTGTCGCCGCGATGAAACCACGCTGAGTGCTTCCGGAGCGACCGCTTACCAATGGACTCCTGAGCAGAGCATTAGCAACCCTCAAAGCGGCACCACGCAGGCATTCCCACAGCTTACAACTCTATACACCGTACTAGGTACAGATGACAATGGCTGTCAAAATACAGACTCTATGACCGTAACTGTTTGGCAGTTAGATACGATTCAAGGCAATGATTATGCTGAAATCTGTATCGGTCAAGGTATCACACTAAGTGTAGATGGTGCTGCAAGTTATGAATGGAGCACCGGCGAACTAGACAATGATATCGAAGTGGCTCCGGCCTTTAGCACTGAGTATTGGGTAATTCCATACGAAGAGCACGGTTGTCCAGGCGATACTTTCTTCATTAATCTTTACGTAGAGCGTAATCTACCGATCGCGGAGTTGCGACCAGATCCACAGGAAGGCTTCTACCCCTTGGTAGTCAATTTTGAAAACCTTAGTCGCAATGCCACGAATTACTTCTGGGACTTTGGCGACGATAGTACCTCAATGGAAAACAATCCTACGCATACCTACAATCTGCCAGGACAGTATATCGTAACCCTGATCGCAGACAATGATATAGGTTGTCCGACGACGACGGAGTATTCTTTCATCGATGCTTGGGACTTTGAGATATTCTTCCCGACGGCCTTTAGCCCCAACAATGACGGTCAAAATGATGAGTATAAAATTGTGATGAACTCCATCCAGTTTTTCAACATCAAGATTTACGATCGTTGGGGCCAAGTAGTCTTTGAGTCCAATGATCCGCAGTTTGGCTGGGATGGCAACAAACAAGGCAGAGCGGTACCAGAAGGGGTTTATACCTATGTGGTTGATGCCACGACCTTCAAGGGTGATCCGATTCGTCGAGGAGGTACTATTACCTTGATCAGATAGTAATTTATTCACCCTTCGGGGAACGATAATACCAACAGCCCAACGCTTTTAAGTGTTGGGCTGTTTGCTGTTTTAGCCTATTCTCGTTGAGACTAGATGATACTTGTGAGGATTACTGCTTCGCAGAACGCTTCTCCGCTTAGCTAGGAAGTCAGCAGTTTTTGCTTTTTAGACTCCCAGTGGGCGAGCCTCTCTTTGAGAATACCCACTTTAACTGGCTTGCTGATATAATCGTCCATCCCAGCCTCAAAGCAGCGATCTCTATCCTCCTTCATGGCATTGGCGGTCATAGCAATAATGACGGGGCGTTCGGCGAGGCCGTCAAACAATCGATGGATTTCTCTAGTAGCCGTCAAACCATCCATTTCAGGCATTTGGACATCCATCAGGATTAGATCGTATTGTATCTGCTGAATGGCCTCTAAAGCCTCCAAACCGTTATTGGCGATATCTGCCTGGTAACCAATCTTGTTGAGCATCTGCATCGCTACCTTTTGATTGACTCGATTATCTTCGGTCAATAAGATGCGTAGGCTCGGTTTAGGGGAATCGTTCTGCGAAGCAGTACTCACAGTCGAAGGAGCAGGTTTTGTACCCCAACACGACTGGCAAGCTCGATATAATTGCTTGCGGGCTATGGGTTTGCTTAACCAAGCGATGTATTGGGATTTCAGTTCTGCCTTAGGAGATGTGGCCTTATCAGATAGCATCACAAATGGCAGGGATTGATATTGAGAGTTTTGGCGTATCTCTTCCCTTAGCGCGGGGCCATTGCCATCTGGCAAGGAATAATCAAGCCAGACGATGTCTATCTCAGGCAAAGATTTTAAATACTGCTGAGCTGCAGCCACAGAGGTGCATAAGTGGGTATCCATCCCCCAACTGCTGGCGTTTTGCAGCAAGGATTTTCCCACTATCGGGTGATCTTCAACGATGAGTACTTTCTTGTCCTTAAACTCTAGGACCTCTAATAACTGCCTAGGTTGCCCCTGAGCAGAGATGGTAAAATGAAAGGTCGATCCCTGATTGGGGATACTCTCTACCCAAATGCTTCCCCCCATCAATTCTACAAGCTGCTTACAAATGGCTAACCCTAAGCCAGAACCACCATACTTGCGCGTAGTGGAGGCGTCGACCTGAGAAAAGGATTGAAATAAGCGAGCCTGACGGTCCAGCGGGATTCCGATACCGGTATCTCGTACCGAAAACTGATAAAGGAGATTCTGGGCGTTTTGAGGGTCAAGTCTGGTCTTTAGCAGCACATCTATCCCTCCTTCAGGGGTAAACTTGACAGCATTGCTAATGAGATTGAGTAATATCTGTCTGATGCGCGTAATGTCGCTTTGGATCAGCAGGGGCACATCGGCTTCGATATGACAGGCGAGTTCTAGTTGCTTGGTTCGAGCTTTGGCTCTCATCAGATCAAAGACTTCTTCGATTGACTCTTGCACATCAAATTCCTGAATCTCTAGCTCTAGTTTGCCGGAGTCGATTTTTGAGAAGTCTAAAATGTCATTGATCAGCGTCAAAAGGTTGTCCCCACTATTTTGGATAGTAGAAACGAGGTCTACCTGTTCTTGATCAAGCGCAGTCTCAGACAGTAAGCCGGTCATCCCGATTACGGCATTGAGGGGTGTCCTGATCTCATGGCTCATTGTAGCGAGAAAGCTTGCTTTGGCCTCGGAGGCAGATTCGGCCTTATCCCGGGCTTGGACCAATGCAATATTTTTGTGTTCAATCTCTTCCTTTTGAGATGTAATCTCAGCCGTCCTAAGCTGGACGATAGATTCTAGTTTTTGGTTTTGTAGTTCTAGCTTTTTGTTAAGTGAGATTACTTTCGCCGATTCAGCTATTTTTTCCTGCAGGGCCAACTCTTTGTCCCTTTTGAGGATATTGATCTTCTCAGTCATACCAAGGGTGAGAATCGTCATTAGTAAGACAGAGAGGGTTGGCATAGCGATTATAAATTCAGCCGGAACGAGGGGTACGCCTCCTATATGAAAAGTGTACAAGACGCACATGATAAATATGCCACTGAAGTACCCTAATAGGTAACGAGATTCGCGTCTACCTTTTCGAAAACCGATGATGGCTCCTATTAAGGGCAGAGAATATCCACTAATAATCACGATTGGGATAGAAACAAAGAGAATCGGGTCGGGTAGTATCCCATAGGTTGCTAAAACCGCTACAGCCAGGCCCAGATAGATGCGCCCGATTTGGTATAATTTGGGTGCAAATTGCTTTGTCCCCATGAAGTAGCTTGTAAATAAGGTAAAGGTTATGACTAAACTCATCGCCGAGATGGCATCTCCCTCACCATCAGCCCAAACTACAATATTGGGAAAAAACTGCCCCATGCTACCGTCCATAAATAGGTTCGCAATAAGGTCTATAAGCAGGAAAAGCTGATAAAAGAGGTAGTTTTTATCCTTCGTTACCCGAAACAAGAAGATATTTAGTATCAAAAAAACGAACAAAACGAGATACTCGCCTCCCCGAAGAAAATTGAGGAAACTTTGAGTTTGCATAAACGCTTCCTCCCCTATTACAGTTAGCGGCACACTGGCCAAACTGAGGGTATGAATCCGAAGGTATGCTTGGTACTCTCCATTGGCTTTCGCCTCAAAGGGAAAAGCGAGTAAATGGCCCTTATGAGCGCGCATTTTTTGGGAGACGCTCTCTCCATTCAGACCATGATAAACTTCTTTACCTTCCTTATCAAAAATCCACATTTCGATCTCAAAGAGATCAAAATTGTCTAACCAAAAGTAGATATCTTCTCTGGAGGGATTAGCGTTATGAAACTTGAACCTCAACCAGTGATTGCCAAACCCAATGGGGTAGTTGAGAGAGGCTTGTGATTCCAGTTCGAAATCAGTCGAATTTATTACGTCATTCAACTGCATGATTTTGGCAGAATCATACATAGCCTCGACATAGAGTCCGATTAATTGTTTAGGCTGGTTTTGACTGAGCGAAAGGGATTCGGTTTGGGCAAACAATGAATGATTGTTGCCAAAAAGTAACAATAGGCAAAGGAATATCAGAAAACAGGAAGTAGTTCTCATTAGTTAGGGCTATTTGGCTTGTCTTAAAATAAGCTATACTTCACATACCCAAAACAATATATCAACTCAATCC
>JBCAWW010000199.1:0-8252 GCA_038534415.1 Bacteroidota bacterium
AGATCATTGCATTTGTGCGAGAACGAGGCGGAACAGAGGCAGAGGCAGAAGACATCTATCAAGATGCGATCGTCAATCTGCTGCTAGCCATTCAAGATGGGCGTTTTGAAGGTCGTAGCGCTGTTTCAACTTATCTTTTTGCAATCAGCAAAAATTTGTGGTACCGTCGTTTTCGTCGCCATAATCTGGAAGATGATTACCGGGCAACACTGCCAGGGGATGAGCAAGATGCCAACACCCCAGAAGTATTGCTCCTAGAGGCAGACCAGCATTCATTATTGTTTGAGGTCCTCGACCAACTCAAAGACAAATGTCGAGAAGTGTTGGGACTTTGGAGCCAAAAGTACAATATGAAAGAAATCGCTGAACGCCTCGGCTATCAAAATGATCAGGTGGTTCGTAATAAGAAGAACCTCTGTCTGAAAGAATTAAAGAATAAGCTCCGAGATCAACCTGCATTGCGCACGGTATTGCGGGAAATGTTGGAGCGAAGCTAAACGGGCAAATCCATGAACTTGGAAGAACAAATCGACGCATACCTCAATGGGCGACTGAGCGAAGCGGATCGAAGTGCTTTCGAAACACAAATCGCACAAGATCCTCAGTTGGCTGAGGAGGTTGCTTTACAACAAGAGGCGACCCAACTATTATTAGCTGATCGTCAAAGTGCCTTCAAAGCACAACTCAAAGAGTTTGCTGCTAAATCAAAAACGGCTCCGGTCATCGAACTGAAAGATGCACCTGTAGTTGCCCTTTGGCAACGCAATTGGGTGCGTATTGCTGCCGCAGTAGCCCTTTTGATCGGCTTAGGCTTTATTTTATGGCCCAAGCCTACAGTATTGTCTTATCCTCAAATGGCAGAAGTCTATTTTGAGCCTTATCCCGATCGTTTACAGATCAGGAGTGGAGATGACGACTCCATGACACTGGTGCAACAAGCCCTCTTGGCTTATAATCAAGAAGATTACCAGACGGTTGTCAATACCCTCGCTGAGCTTAAGGCAGATGATCCTCAATATTTGTTGGGGCAGCTCTATCGAGCGAACGCTTATCTTTCGCTCAAGCAGCCGGCTCCCGCGATTGAGATATTAGAAGATATCTATGCGCTAGAGCAGAGCGCCATCTCCGAAATTACAGCCTGGTATCTAGCTCTGGCTTATCTGCAAGCAGATGATGCGAGCAATGCAAAGGCCGTCCTCCAAGGCATCGCCAAAGATGAAGCCAGCGTTTACCGCGAGCGAGCGCAGGAGATCTTAGGTAAGTGGGGAGCATAAAAGTTAGAACAGTATAAAGTAGCGACGCATCTGATCACATCAGATTTGTGTCGCTATTTCTTTGCTTATCAGTATGAGGGAGCAAAAAATGAGCATTATCTGGCATCTTTTGATTTTTCGCTGCTGCGCAGAACGATAGGCAACAGCCGCCAGCGGTCCTAACTTGACAGGCACTAAGGGAGGCGCCAGTCTGTAAGCACTACTGCTGTCGCTTTATGATCTTGAGAATAGAATCTAAGCATTTGTTATCAGCCATTGCCCATCACTTCGGCCAACTTACTTTCGAGCAAGGCTCCTCTTAGATTGCGCGCGACGATGCGGCCATCTCGATCAATCAAAACCGTAGCTGGGATCGAACTGACCCCATAAGCCTGAGCTGCCACACTTCGCCAACGCCTAAGATCGCTAACGTGCTGCCAGCTGAGGCCGTCTTTTTCGATGGCTTGCTCCCAGGCCGTTTGATTGGCGTCTAGGCTGACCCCAAATATCTCAAAGCCTTGATCTTTATAGGCTTTATACATGCGTACAACCTTGGGGTTTTCCCGGCGGCAAGGACCACACCAAGAGGCCCAAAAATCAATCAAAACCACCTTGCCGCGCAGATCCGATAGACGTAGTGTATCGCCTTGGGGAGAGGGCAGGGCAATCTCAGGTGCGAGAGCCCCAACAGCCATCGCCTTTTCAGATTTGATTTGACCCGCCAAAGTATTGGCCATGTCTGGGTTTTGAGAGCCATATTCCGCGAGGTAGCGTTCCGCGTAGCGGAGAAATGCCGTAGTGTTGGCCCGTAAAAAACCTTGCGACAATCCCAATAGCGCCATTCGCTCTGTGAGGGTATGAGGCGGGACCTCCGAAAGTATATTCTCACAATAATTGAGTTGCTCATCAGGCATCAGTCCTACGCGAGCGAGCGTATTGGCGTAACTCTTAAAAGCCTCAAACACATGCGGTATACGGTCATAAGCCGGATCTGCCAAATCAGTAAACTGAAAATACTGTTTCGCAAAATACTCGCCCTCCGTATTGAAGCCTTCTCCATGATTTTGATAGCTAATATATGTCTGGATCGCAAATACCTTGTGCATAAATGGATCGTATAGCTCCAGCGAATCAAGCATCTTCAATTTGATCGCGTCTAACTCAGCCATATCGCTCACCACCTTTTCTAGCATAGTGGGGTTTTTGAGGTTTTGACGATAACGACCTAATAGCTTCGAAAAGGATTGTGTTTGATATTGTTGTTGCTCTTTGAGCTTGTAGTAGGCATCTGTGCGAGAGGAATTTTTGACAGCAGCATTGCGAAAGTTTTGGCACTGGCCGTAGACCTCGACTTTGGGATCAGGCCCCAAAAGCAAGAGACGCGTATCATTTTGTTTGCCTCCACCGATATAGTAAAATCCTTCTTGCACGCCTTTGAGAGTAAAGGCAAAGCTGCGCTTTTGATCCGCATTTTGTTGTAAGGCGACACTTTGGGCCTTTTTTAGGAGGGTCCCTTCAGGAACGAATAGTCGCATCGAATCCAACTGACAATGATCTACGATGCCCTCCACTCGGACATCTGGCAAAGCGTTCGGCGCAGCCGTCTCCGAAACAGAACCGCAATACATGAAGCAAGAGAGGACGAGCAATAAGCCCGCAATACTTAAAAATCGCATGTAAATAATATCCTTAGTTCAAGCGGGGGTCTACTGGGTAGTTGGCGATCACCTTGTATTTGGTCCCCATACTCTGCAAAATAAGCCTCCAAAGATCGGTATAGTCCTTTCGGAACACAAATTCGAGATTGTCAGGGGCTACGATCCAAGACTTACGTTCTAATTCTTGTTCCAATTGGCCGGGAGCCCAGCCAGAATAACCCACAAAAAACAATATGTCTTCCTCACTGATGAGGCCGCTATGGATTTTGCTTTTGAGCGTTTCAAAACTACCGCCCCAATAAAGCCCATCCATCACCTCGCGGCTATGAGGGAGCATATCTCCCAAACGATGGACATAGTGTAGGGTGCTTTGCTCGACAGGGCCACCCATAAATACGGATGCATCTACCAAGCTGAAATCGTCTACGATCTCGTCTATACCCACCTCTACCATCCGGTTCATCACAAAACCCAGGCTGCCCGTTTCGCCGTGCTCAACTAGCAAGACTACCGTCCGTTGAAAGTTTTGGTCATACATGAAGGGCTCCGAAATGAGGAAGCGCCCAGCGGCGGGTTTGAAAGCACTAGTCAGCATAAATTAGAACGATTTTGAGGCCCTAGACCATTTAGATGGCTTAGGCCTTCAAAAGATACAATTATCTCTTTATTTATGCGATAAAAAACTGAATAAATAGGGAAGGCTATTCGCTATTTCTCCTTCTTTTACTCGCTTCGCGGAACGCTTATCTTTTACCTCCTCTTTCGCTTATCAGCCCCTTGCAAGTCCCGATCCCGAAATCGAGATGAGGAGTAGACTTGGCGTGTTGACTTATCCTGGATCTTTCGATTTGTCGGTTCCCAGATCCCGTATCTCACTTTGTTCGCACGGGATGACGGAGGATTGGGCATAAGTTTTGTCATCTCTCAAAATTGTCCGTCATCCCGAACCCTGCCAAGGGACCTCTAAAAAACTATGCCCGCTGCGCGGAACGCTCCTCATTACTCATCATGCAACAAGCGCAACAAGACGCCATTGGTCCAGCCAAAGCCATCTTGAGTAGGGTATTCGCCGCCACCGCCGGTGAGGTCCATGTCGATCACATTGTATTTTTCGAGCATACGACCGGTATTACGGAAGGTACGCGTATTGACGGCGATCCAACGATCGATGATTTCTTGGGCGAGTGCATCATGTCCGTATTGGCGTAGCCCCTGGATGCTGATCCATTGGAGCGGGGCCCAACCATTGGGAGAGTCCCATTGCTGACCGCTACGATTGAGGGTCGATACCACTCCACCCGGCTGCAAAAAGTCGGCTTTGATCCGCTGAGCGATGGCGTCGGCCTGCGCTTGATCGGCAATCCCAAAAAATAAAGGATACATCATCGCCAGTGAAGGGGTGCCCGTGGCTTCTTTCAAGCGCCAATCATAATCAACAAAATACTGCTCCTCACTATCCCATAGATATTTGAGAATAGCCGCTTTGCGACTCGTGGCCTTTTGCTCATAGAGAGTAGACTTGGCTTTGTGGCCGGCTTGGGCATGTGCTTTGACGAGCATCATTTCCAAGTGATAGAGCAAAGCATTGAGGTCTGGGGGGACGATATCGGTGGTGCGAATCGTAGCCATATTTTCGCCATCGGCAAACCAACGGGTACTAAAGTCCCAGCCCGAAGCGGCCGCCGCTCTGATATCTAAATAGACATCTGCTGCTGCACCTCCGGCTGCCTCTGCTAGTTCTACATCTTCGCGATAAGATTCTGGTCTAGGTGTCGTGCCTGCGTCCCAATAGCGGTTGAGGAGTTCACCGTCCTGCATTTGCACCAGATGTTTATAGGCCGGACGATTGGGGTGGAGCATACCGGTGCCGTCCATCCAAAACAGATATTCACGCTCCATGGCGTTGAGATATTCTACCAGCACGCTATCGCCTTCCATCTCTGCAAGCACGCCTACCATCAAGGAAAAGAAAGGCGGCTGCGAGCGGGTGAGATAATAAGTACGATTGCCATTGGGGATAAATCCCACCTCATTGATGATATGGGCAAAATTGTTGACCATATGGCGTACCATTGGCTGAGCGTTGTCGGAGACCTGTAAGCCCAGCATCGTAAAGTAACTATCCCAATAGTACACCTCCCTAAATCTCCCACCGGGCACGATATAAGGCTCTGGCAGCGAAATCAATGAACCGCGTGTGAGCGTATCTGGCTGCCGAGTCAATACGGGCCAAAGGCGTTCGAGGTGGTCCATTACCGCCATGCTGGTATCCGTAGTGAAATTGGGTTTGAAAACCCGAGGCGGATCAAAATTCTCATTGACAAAGGCCATGAGATCGATCTCAGTACTGTCGTTGAGAGAGAGATAAGCGTTTTCGATCTCCTGCGGAGAACGCTTGGGTATATAATCGACAAAAGTCTTAGAATCAGGAAAAATCCCCGCCATTTGCACCGCATCAAATACGACCGGATAGAGGTCTTGTGGGCCTTGGCGGCTTGAGCTGGAGCTAGTATCGGTGGGTTTACAGGCCACCAAGCCTAAGAAAATCATTAAACTGGGGAGAAAAAGTTTGCGTAGCATAGAGAAGTCATTTGCTCGAAAATACAGAGAATTTTGACTAGTCTACGATATGAACTTTTCTTGGCGCTGCTTTGAGGAGGTTTTGATACTAGCTTTTCAATTATAATGCCAAGCGTTCCGCGCAGCGGAAATTCCCTCCTCTCACTAAAAAAACTTAGCTTGACGCCTATCAGGACGCGCAACGCCCCTTTCGAGATAAATAGGCGAAGCAAAAGTTTGAAGCGACACTTTAAACCTTGGATTTTGCTTTTAGTAATCTTGGACAAAGCGCTTAAGTTTACTGAGCTCAGCTGACTCCCCTTCGGTCGCAATGATCAATTGGATCTCTTCCCATAAGTCATCTCGGATGCTAGCTATCGTATTGGGAAATCGATCCTCTAGATGGCTCAGAGTCTGTAGCGCCGTGGCATAGAGAGAAAATTGAATGCAATAGGTTGCGTATTCTTGCAGCTCCTTCTTACTATGTTTTTCTAGATAGCAAATGGGCAGTTTTTCAATCGGATTTCCCTTGAGAATCGAATTGCCAGTATTGCTAAAATCCATCGAATAATCAGGGATTTCATATTCATAAAATCCTAAGGCTATGCGCAGCTTCGAGATTTGACATAGCGACTCTGGCACAGTAGTCAACTGATTATTTTCTATCCCAAGGTCTTTCAATTCTGTTAGTTGACCAAGACTGCTGGGTAAGCTCGCTAGCTGGTTGGTCCTTACATATAATTCTCTGATTTTCCGCATTTGGCCGATACTTTCAGGCAGGGCCGATAGCTGATTTTTGTTCAAGTTGAGGTATTGCAACTTTTCTAGCGCGGCAAAATCACTAGGAAGGCCCTTGATTTGATTCCCCTCTAAATTTAGCAGCTTCAATTGTGTCAACTGGTAAAAGCTTTGAGGCAGGGTTTCTATCTGGTTGTCGGCTAAAAATAGGCCTTCCAATTGAGCCAGTTTACCCACATCCTCAGGCAGTGCGCTGAGTGCATTATTACTGAGAAATAGCTTCTGCAACTCGCTCAATTGAGTGATTGAAGCTGGGAGAAGTTTGAAATTATTACTCTCCAAAGCAAGCTCCTCTAGCTGCTTCATTTTGCTGATGCTAGTAGGGAGGGTTTGCAACTGGTTTTTGTTGAGACTGAAGATCCGAAGCCGAGTCAATTGGCCGATCTTGGCGGGTAAGCGCTCAAATTTATTATCGCCTAAAAATAGCTCCTCTAATAGGCTAAGCTTGGCGATGCTCTCAGGGAGTTCGCTCAATTGATTGAAAGAGAGGTAGAGCCGCTTTAGACGCTGTAAACTGCCCAAGCTAGTAGGGAGGACTTGCAAGCGATTACTACTCAAAACCAGGACTTCTAATTGAGTGAGTTCTCCAATACTTGCAGGGAGACTGCTCAACTGATTGAGCTGGAGATTTAAATGGCGCAATTGGCGCAATTGGCCAAGATTGTCAGGCAAACTGCTCAGCTTATTATAGCCCAAGTTCAAATGGCTTAGTTGGTCCAATTTAGCCAGACTAGGCGGCAACGCTGTGAGGGCATTTTTTGTCAGACTCAGCACCTCTAAATTTTGTAATTGACCAAAACTAGCCGGCAAAGCCTGTATTTTATTATCGCTAAGCAGCAGTACTTCTAATTGAGTTAAGCGACCAATCCCCTCTGCGAAGCTGCTGATACCCTGATGCCGCAAATCCAAATATTTAAGGCGAGTTAGTTGGGTGATTACCCCTGGAAAGGTATTGAGTTTGGCTTTCTGCCTGCCTTGGGGAGAGTCATAGACAGATTTTGTGATTCCCAAAAGCAATACCTTCAAATTTTTAAACTTGGCCAGGCTATCTGGCAAACTCGACACCGGATTTATTTGTAGATCTAATGCTTCGGTCTCTGGCCGTAGCTCAGCCAAACTTTCGGCCAACAGATAAGCTTGGCCTGCCGTATCAAGCAGATATTTTTCCTGTTTCCAACTGACCCGGGCAAAACCATCCTCCACCGAAAAAGGCGTAGCCTGCTCAAAGACAAAAGGTATGACGGTCTCACCTTGGCGGTTGATAAAGCCATAACGATAGACTGGCTCCAAAAACTCCCCTGCATCCTTTAAGCTTAGACCAAACTTATCCTCATAAAAATACATTTGATCCAAGACCTGCTGGGCGAGTCCTAGTGAGGAGTCGGCACGTTGTTTTTCTTGTAGGGCTTGTCCCTTTGCCGTCTCTGCTTGCTGGCGTTGTTGCTCGGCTACTGCTTGGGCCTGCTGCGCAGAACGCTCAGCCTTTTGAGCCCTTAGCTTCTCTCCCTCAATCTGTTGGAAGGCTTTTTTGATCAGACCATTGACCTGATCTTTTTTCGCAGCACAAATGTCGCGAGCATCGAGTAGCCGATTGATGGCTCTCTCGTAGGTGCGATTGGCGAGGTCGCGTTCCGCGAGGCGGATGATCTGGGCGGCATCCTCACAATTACTCTGGGCCTTAAGAGTAGAACTTGAGATTATTAAGCAAAAACTCAATAGCCAATAACTTGCTTTCATGACCTGTCTTTTTTTATTTGCGCTGCTCCAAAAATGTCCTGAACGCTTTTACATTGGGATCATCTCCTTTAAATATACCCTCTTCTTCCATAATTGCCAGTTGTCGCAAAAGAGCCTGCTTCCAGCTTTCGTCTTCAGACACCATTGAATTACGAGTGTTGATTTTGTCAAAATGCGCTTTTGCATCTTCCAACTTACCCTGCAAGATATAAGCTCTGATCAAAAAGGTGTGGGTATAATTCAGGTC
>JBCAWW010000200.1:0-8246 GCA_038534415.1 Bacteroidota bacterium
GTCGCAGATTTTGGGGATCTCCACACCGATGATTTTAGCTTCACCATGGAACTGAAGCATACCTTAGACAAGCCCCGCCGGAGATGCAAGGGCGTACAGATCTACTTAATCTTTGACGGTAGCGCGATCAGTATTCCCTTGGCCAATAAAGGCTGTGTGGCGAATCTCGATTTAATGACCTTTGAGGAGTTTGTCAGCGGCAAAACGACAGATTTATCGGCCTTTGGTGTCGATATGGAGGCTTGGCAAAAGGTTCAGATGCAATCCCGAGGCGGAAACCTAGAAATCATCATCAATGAGCAGCCGGTCTACCAGATGCCGGTTCCCTCAAAAGCGCTCGCGATCAAAGGCATCTCAGTCTACTTTGAAGGTACTGGGAAGATAAAGAATGTGAAGTTTAGCAATTCAGCGGGAAGAGAGGAAAAATTATAAAAGACCAAAAGTACAAAGACACGGAGCAGTCAATCTCTCCGTGTCTTTGGGTATCAATAATGAGGTAGGAAGCTTTATCTTCTGATCTCCAATATCTTAGTTTGCTGCCCTTCTGGTAAGGCAACGTTCACCATATAGCGGCCATTGGGTAGGTGGCTCAGGTCCATGCTGTAACGCTGGTCTACAAATTCCAGTCCTGTAAACACCGCTAAGCGTTTGCCGAGGGCATCCAACACTACTATGCGGGCCTGCTGCGCAGAACGCCCATCTAAACCACTAATCATCACCTCTACCTGACCAGAACTAGGATTCGGGTATAGGCTTAAACCCAGATCGGCAATCGTCAATTCTTCGACAGATGTAATAGCCGCGGTATCTAAGGGGCTATCTCCAAAGTTGATCACGCTAGAGGCGACGATCAAATGTGGGTTAAAACCATCATTACAATCCGGACAGGTCTGCCCACTCACACAATTAGGGTTGTTGGCGTGGCAGAGATCGACATAGTTTTCGTCAAACTTATAGCCGAGGGTAGCATTGCCATTGGCGATATAAGGCGTCATATCAAAATCAAACCAGGGCGAGATCGCCCCCGGACAAAAACCTGCGCGGTCAAAAAACCAGGTTCCGTTTTGCGGAGAGCAGGCATCTGGATTGGGATTACAGATCAACCAATTGTTTTGGGCAAAGGTCTCTACGCCATCTACCCAAATGTGGTGTGTAGTATTGAAAAACTCAGCCGCATTATTGGTATTGTTATCGCCCCAGCCGTGTCCGCTACTGATCAGCTTGAACTTAGCTTCCTGGCTATTGGGAAAAAACTTCACCATCATATCATCTACAGGCTGCAGATCTCCCGGATTGCCAAAGTCAAAGTCCTGATGCCAGACAGGATCAATTTTGCTGTAAGCATAAGTCGGTACTCCCGGACGATAGTCAAGGCGCAATTCGTACTCAAAGCCATTGTCAAAAGTCTCGCAACTCATCCGAAAACGAATCTTACCCTGCAAGGCAGACATAAAGTCCGTTACATCTAAGGTATGCGAACACTCAACCCCATAAGGAGTGATATAACGAATCATCTCTACCCAATTCCCCTCATGGGTTTGGATTTCGACCTTAGCCACTCTATCCCAAGGACCACAACCGCCGGGAGGGCAGCTAACGTCTAAGGTCGCCGTAATCTGATCATAAGAACCCATGAATGAGGGAAGCTCCGCTTCGACTTCTTCGGAGATTACCGTACTGTTGATCCATACCCCCGTAAAGGCAGTATCCATCACACTGGGCGCTGCTGCGATCACATTGATCGTGGCTTGAGTAGAACCAATCGCGCCAAAATTATTGCTGGCTTTGGCGGTCAAGGTATAAGTGCCATGCGCTGGTGGCAGCCAATAAGCAGTATAAAAGCCATTGCCCCAATCTTTGGCAGGCACAGTCTCTCCGTCAATTTCAAACTCGACGCCAGTTACAGATAAGAGTTCGGCGAAGTCGGTAGTCGCAATCGCTGCCAAATGGATTTTTTTCAAAAAAGGCACGTTTACATCGCCTTCTAGTGGGTTACGGAGGTCCACTAGTGGAACGCTCACTTGAGGATCTACGACCGTAAAGGACTTCAAAACATCTGCCGCTGGACTATAGCTGCCATCACCTGCCTGACTCGCCTTGATCACGACATCACCAGCGGTACCGTTGAGCGTTACGGTATTGCCATTGACTGTAGCAGGACCGGACTCTACCGTAAAAGTTACGGGTAGGCTTGAACTCGCTGCTGCTGTCAAGTCAAATGGTGCATCTGAAATAAGTTTGTTAGGCACTTCATCAAAGGAGATCGCTTGAAAACCTGTTTGCAGCATACCCGCAAAATTGGAGGTACTGCCAGTCATGGCAAAACCTATCAAATCAGCATCTCTATTGCCTCCATCTACTTCTGAGATGAGTTTGCTGATAGAAGTATTATCTCCCCCAGGAGCACCCTGATTCATTTTGTAATATAGCTGTAGATTCGCCTCGCTACCGGTTAGCTCATTAGCGATCATATCTTGGATATCGGCTTGCGTCAAAGCTTTATCCCAAACCGAGACCTCATCCGCTCTACCCCCAAAATAAAAATTGAGGTTAGCTAAGATGCTACGTCCTATGGTAAAGGGGATATTCGTATCCGATATCGTACCGGAAGCGCTTGAACTGCCTTTCAAGACTCCATTGATATAGAGATTTACAGAGCTGCCATCATAAACCCAAGCGACATGCTGCCAAACCCCAGGTAAAATGGTGAAAGTTGGTCCTACAACCTCATGTAGGCCCGTATTGGTTTGTAGGCGACATTCTAAGGTGCCGTCTGACAGTTGGATGAGATAAAAGCCATTGCTGCTACCTCTAAAACCAATCATCCCCTGACCATAGGCAAGCTGATCGGTATAAAACCAGCCCGCCATTGAGATGGTAGTGGTGTTGGCTATGTATTGGGAGGCTCCATCTAGTCGCACATAATCATTGTTGCGATCAAAGTGGAGGTATTGGTTAGACTGCGCCAAACTAAAGCTGGCTGTCACCGCTAAAAGACAAACAAATAGTAGGAATCGTTTCATATGCTAGGGTTCAGATTAAGACTGTAATTTACTGATATTTTCCATCCCAGTTTTCCTGCATAAATCGGCGTATTTTCTTCTCTGAGCCGACTTCCTTAGGATGATAAAACTGCTGCCCCGCAATCTCATCGGGCAAAAATTCTTGATGGTTGCGTTCTCCTTGATGGTCGTGGGAGTATTTATAGCCCTTACCATAATTCATGTTTTTCATCATTTTGGTAGGCGCATTGCGGAGGTGCAAAGGGATGGGGTAGGCAGGATTTTGTTTCACAAAACGCATCGCCTCATTGATCGCACTGTAGGCGGCATTGCTTTTATCTGAAGTGGCGAGATAAGTCGTGATCTGTGACAAAATGATCCTTGCTTCGGGCATGCCGATGACATTTACGCTTTGAAAGGCCGCGTTTGCTAAGAGCAAAGCATTGGGGTTGGCATTGCCAATATCCTCTGAAGCCAATATGATCAGCCGCCGAGCGATAAACTTAATATCCTCTCCCCCGTCCAGCATGCGGGCCAAATAATATACAGCCGCATTGGGGTCCCCCCCCCTGATCGATTTGATAAAGGCTGAGATTACGTCATAATGCATTTCTCCCCCTTTGTCATAAAGGGCTACATTTTCCTGTGCGGCTGCCATCAAGGCCTCATCGGTCAAAATGATCGGATCCTCATTGTCATGCACATTGACAAAGATTTCTAGCAGCGTCAGGCTTTTACGGGCATCTCCGCCAGCTATCCTAAATATCGCCCCGATCTCCTTGAGTTCGATATTGAGTTCGGAAAGGATTTCGTCCTTTGCGATGGCATAGCTGAGGAGCTCACGCACCTCTTCCTCGGTCAATGCATTGAGCACATAGACCTGCGAACGAGAAAGCAAGGCTGCGTTGACTTCAAAGGAGGGATTTTCGGTAGTGGCACCGATGAGCGTAATGCGGCCTTTTTCGACGGCGCCAAGGAGAGAATCTTGCTGGGCTTTGTTGAAGCGATGAATCTCATCAATAAAGAGAATCGTTCCGGGACGGCCCTCGGCAAATCTCAATACCTCGCGTACATCTTTGACCCCTGATCCTACGGCGCTGAGTTGGCGGAAGGGCCGCTGCGCGGAACGAGCAATGATCTGCGCCAGCGTTGTCTTGCCAATACCGGGAGGTCCCCAAAATATCATGGAGGGGATGCGTTTGTTTTCGACAGCTCGCATGAAGGGCGAGTCTGCTTCTAGGAGATGTTTTTGGCCGATTACTTCTGAGAGTGCCTGCGGGCGAACGCGTTCGGCTAAGGGTGGCAGGTGACTAGAAGAGGGGCTATTCGGCTCAAAGAGATTCATAGCCCCAATTTCGTAAATTATTTACTCTCTCAATCTATCGACTGGAGATAGACGTACATGCTGGCGATTTCGACACTGTCCAAAGCCGAATATTGCGGCATCGGCATCCTGAGTATACTTTTGTCAGGACGTTGTTTGCGGGTCATCATCGTATAAAATTCTTCCGCGCTATACTTTTCAATGGCTGTTTTGGAGATATCAAGAGACAGCACGGCTTCGGTTTCTCCTGGCTCTAAAAAGGGCGTTCCTCCTTTCAAATATCCTTCTGAGGCCAAAGGCTCTTGGGCGTTGATCTCATGCGTAGCCGAATGACAGACAAAGCACATATAACGATTATTGACCAGATAGCGGCCATATTCTAGTGGATTGTCCATCATCGGCACCTCCGGCTCAGGCGTAGTCGGTTTGAAAGCAAAATTGAATAAGGCTTTGCCTAAGAAGGTAGGCTCAAAAGTCGGAATGGGTTCATTGACCGCTTGCACCTCTGGCATATCAGAGCGCAACCAAGCGATGATGCCCTTGATATCCTCATCGGCCATGTGGGGAAATTTTACCATCATCGGTAAGCAGAGGCTCCCATCTTTTTTGACGCCTGTTCTCAACAAGCGAGCGAGTTCTCCATCCGTATAGGCCCCAATCCCATACGCTTGGTCTTGGGTAATATTGGCGGTATAGACGGCACCTAGGGGAGTATCTTCAAAGAATCTTCCTTGCAGCCCACTTTCGCCTTGATGACAATGGATACAAGCGACACTGGCGATCTTTTTGCCATGAGCGATACTGGCAGAATCTATCTCTACACTAAGCTCGGGGATGGCAACAGACTCATAAGTCGGCATTGATTTGAAAGAAACAAAAAGGGCAAATAGCCCCACTAATAGGAGTATGCCACCTACAGTATAGGCGCCATATTTTAAGACTTTTTTCATGACGTTAAATGGTTTTAGGGTGGTTCATGACATCAAATATCATAGTAGTAGGCATGGTTCATGGGCCATGTCTATTTACTAGTGCCTTTCGGCGGGTCTTTCGTAATCAAAAAGGCTTATATTTCCTTAGGTCGTAAATTATCCGTGCGGAAATCAAAAGAATGCTAGGGGGTTTTGCTTCGCAGAACGCTTATCCTTTTCCTCCCCCTTCGGAGGCTACGGGTTGTACACATTTTCTACACAGAGTGGAACACTTTGGGGTATTTGGGTTCAAGTATTTGATTTTCAACAACTTATCACGTCATCCTGGAAATGCGCCGAAACAAGCTGCAGGCGGATTATCCGGGATCTTTGGGAAAGATCGGAAGCTGTAGAGATCCCAGATAAGCGCTTTCCGCGCCGCTCCAAGCAATTTCTGGGATGACGTTTCCCAAATGAATTCCCCCTTAATTTGAAGCCTATGCACTTCATCGGGATTGTAGCGAAGAAAAAGGACACAGATCATCAAGCAGACCAAAGCTACCAAACGTACTTTCTTAGGGATGTCTACTTAGCAGAAGGTGGGAACTCCAAACTAGGGGAGCTTTACAAACTTTGCATAGAGCGAGCGTTCGGCAGCGCCGACTCTCAAATAATAATAACCCGGCGTCAAAGACTGTACCGGCACGATATAATGGCTGGTCCTATAAGGCACACTGCCCGAGTAAACCAAGCGTTGTTGTATATCATAAATGCTGAGCACCGTATTGGCCCTCATCAAATCCTCACTATAAAAACTCAGTTCATCGCTTACCGGATTGGGGGCGATCGTCAGCCCTATAGCCTCCTCTTCGCAGCTGGCAACTTCCTCATAGCTATACTCGATCCTACTCAGGCGGTCTTCTTTGCCTGCCGCTTCGCGGAACGTTTCTTCCCACCAAAGCAGCCCGTCACAATAGCTCTCATATTCAAAAACAAATAAGGTCTCACTGACCAAAGTGTCTGCTAAGCTTAGATTGATCAGCTTACTCCTTTCGGAGGAGATTCGCCCATCTGTGTTGTACAAGCGTTCTCGATCATTGCGTCCTAAAAAGCGTTGTTGCTCTTTGTCGTAATCAAAAAAGTTACTTAGAGTGAATAGTAAGTTGTCCGTGTAATAAGTTTTTTGCTCTGCCAAAAAATACTCCCATAGGCTGTCACCAGTGGCCAGTTGAGACTCGGCATAATAAGTCTGATTGCTATTGGCGTCAAAGGCATATTCGATCCTATACTGACTGGAATCTGGATAAGTAGCTCTCCACTGCAAAAGCCGTCCTTGCTTATCAAAAGTGAGATTGAGGCGGCGACGAAAACTCCAGCTGTTATCCTGCCAAAGGCTGTTGATTTGGGTCTCCAAACTGTCCTGATACTGATAAATGCTTCGTTCTGAGGCTTGCCAATTACCCGCCTCATATTGGTCGCTAAAAAATGTATCTAAACGACAATCTGCCCCATATAAGTACAGATCTCGTCGATTGGGCTGATCTGCTTGATAAAAAGTTTGCCTTATTAGGCAGCCTTGAGGATCAAATACTTTTTCCCAGCGGCTAAAGGGACTGAGCGTTGTTTCATTCGCATTTTGACGATACTCACTGAAGACAATATTGCGCCCAGCATTGTCATATTCCCACTCTTTTTGGCTGATCCGGACTCCCGCAGATTCCCAAAAGCTCGTAGACTCGACTAAGCGTTCTCCGGAGGAGTGATAAGAAGTACTCCGCCTAAAGCTAAGTTGAAAACTGTTGGCCTCCTGCTCCCAAATCCAAGCTTCGCTGAGTGTGTCTTGGTCCAGCGCATCATAATACCAGCGAAAAGATCGGTCAGGGATCATTTGACTGCTAGCCTCATCAAATTGATAGAAGGTCTTGGCGCTAATATTTTGGGCGGAAACGCTTGAAAGAAGCGTGATCGATAATATAAAAAGTAGACTGAGAGCCTGGGCAAGCTCTTTTACTCTCATTGCCTCCAAAGGGGAATAAGCTACGCTTTGCCAAGTAATCTCGCCCTCCGATGGGGGCAAAGGAGAGGAATCATTTGTCAAAGCAAAGCTTCCAAAACATACATGCTTCCTGCTAGTCTGACGTTCCATCTTTACTTTCCCGTCAACATCCAGATCCCTTCCCAACCGGCTTTGGGAGGATAATCGATATACTGAGTAGCTCTTTGAAGATAATTGCGTGCGGCGAGGTCAGAGGGATTTAGGGCGTATATTTTTTCAAACAAGCCCACTGCAGTCTCAAAATCCTTTTTGACAAAGGCTTCGATTCCCTTTGCAAAATCGCCTGCGCTCTCCATTTTTTGCGCTTTCAACTCAGTAACATAGCCATCTAGACATTCATAGATACCCAGGGGCTCTACTTTGCCTTTGACTTGTACCTCACCTATCCAACGAAAATTATAGGCTTCAGGCTGTTTGATCTGCTTATAAACTGCTTCTGAGAGGATGATAGAGGCGCCAAAATATTTACAAAGGCCTTCCATGCGCGAAGCAGTATTGACGGTATCCGATATCGTGGCAGTATCTGCTCTTAATTCATCACCGATGATCCCCATAATAAGAGGACCGGTATGCATCCCGATTCCGATATGTATTTCTCTACGTCTCTTTTCTCGACGAATGATATTGTACTGATTGAGTTCTTCTTGCATCTCAATTGCCGCTTTGAGACTGTCTTCGGGCTCTCGCTGAAAAACTGACATGATGCCATCCCCTAGGTACTGTTGGACAAAGCCTTCATTGCCTCGGATGATTGGCCCCATTCTGCCTACATAAGCATTGACAAAGCGGAACGTATCCTCAGGGCTAAGACTCTCGGCCAATACGGTATAGTCGCGAATGTCGCTAAACAATACGGTTACCCGCTTTTGGGTCGAATCTCCTAGCTGTAAGTCTGTGACGGTGTCTCGACCTAGCACTTTGAGAAATTCTTTGGGCACAAAGCGAGCTGTTTG
>JBCAWW010000201.1:0-8242 GCA_038534415.1 Bacteroidota bacterium
ATATCCCACCAGCGAAACAGGAATGTCATTGCCATTCCTCTTCTGCCGTATTGTCTACTGAGGTGAAAAAAACACCTAAAGCAACCAGTATTTGGGCTGGGGTCCTCTTGGTATTAATACCTAAGTGTCCTTTGTGCGTGCTTACCTATTCAGGCGCAGTAGGCTTGTGCGGAGCAGCAAATTATAGTAGCGGTTTTCCCACTTGGAGCATATTATTGACCCTCGCTTTTTTGGCGGGCATGTTTGTCATGCTCCAGTACAATTTTAAAGGTAACAAGACATTGGTCGCCGAATTTTTATTGGCTTGTGGAGGTGCGACCCTACTTTCTTATATGATGTTTGACCTCGCTGAGAGCACCTTCTACATATCGACGGTGCTCGTTTTATTTTCAGCTTGGCTGAACGGCAGCTTTATGCATTTCTATTTCGCATTAATTAATAAATCATGATCCCTCAAACCTTTGAGTATGCAAGCCCGAGTACGCTTTCCGAAGCGATCGAGTTGCTCGTGAAACATGGGGACGAAGCGAAAATCCTCTCTGGAGGCCATAGCTTATTACCGATGATGAAATTGCGACTAGCCGAACCAGAGATGATTATTGATATCAATAACATCCCTGACATGAGCTACATTCGCGAATCGGATGGCTATCTTCGCTTAGGCGCCCTGACTCGAGAAGTCGACCTAGAAGACTCAGAATTGCTTCGCTCACGCTACCCTATCTTTGCTGATGTAACCAAACTAATTGCCGATCCACAAGTCCGTAACTGGGGGACTATCGGTGGTAATCTTGCCCATGGTGATGCCGCAAATGATCACCCCGCAGTAATGCTGGCTATGAACGCCGAAGTTGTCTCTGTCGGACCCAATGGTGAAAAAGTTACGCACATCACCGACTTCTTCCACGGCTTTTATATGACTGCCCTGGAGGAGGATGAGATCCTTACCGAAATCCGTATTCCTATTCCTGCTGCAGGAAGTGGGAGTGCTTATACCAAACTTGAACGTAAGGTTGGGGATTATGCTACCGCCGGTGTGGCTGTACAATTGACATTAGATGCTGCTGGAAATTGTACTTATATCGGTATTGGCTTGACCAATGTAGGGGCAAAACCCATCAAAGTTACCCGCGCTGAGGAATTGCTCAAAGGCACAAATCTTAGCCAAGACCTGATCGACCAAGCGGCTCAAATTGCTTCGGAAGACTGTAGTCCATCTGCTGACCTTAGGGGCTCAGAAGAATACAAGCGCGCAATGGTCAAGGTGCTCGTAAGACGGATGATGAAACTTGCGATCGAAAGAGCAAAGGCCAATTAATCAACCAAAAAGGAATCCTACTATGTCCACAAAAAAAATATCTATATCACTCAATGGGGTCGCCCATGAGATGGAAGTCGAACCACGTCTGCTGCTGGTTCACTTGATCCGTGAGGACCTCAGTGAAACGGGTACGCACATTGGCTGCGATACTTCTAACTGTGGTGCCTGTACTGTCTTAGTCGACGGACGCTCGGTCAAATCTTGCACTATGCTAGCTGTACAGGCTGATGGCAAAGAAATCAGCACAGTTGAAGGCCTCGCTCAAGATGGCAAACTACACCCCATCCAAGAAGGCTTTCGTGAAAAGCATGGTCTACAATGCGGATTTTGTACCCCCGGTATGATGATGCGCATCAAAGAACTATTGGAAAAGAATCCGAATCCGACTGAGGAAGAAATTCGCTGGGGAATCTCTGGCAACCTCTGTCGCTGTACTGGATACAACAATATTGTGAAGGCCACTCAATATGCGGCCGAAAAATTAAGCGAAGCGGAGACTGAAACGGTCAACGCCTAAGGCTATTTATTACCATTAATTCAACAAAAAAATGAGTATACGCTGTAACACTCCCAAAGAAATCGGGGGTATGGGGCATAGCCTGAAGCGGAAAGAAGACGCCCGTTTCATCCAAGGTAAAGGCCAATATGTCGATGACTTCAAAATGCCTGGCATGTTGTATATGGACATCGTCCGTAGCCCCTTTGCCTATGCCAAAATCAAGTCAATCAATATCGATAAGGCAATGGCGCTTGATGGCGTCTTGGCTGTTATCACTGGGAAAGACCTCGAGCAATACAATCTCCACTGGATGCCGACGCTGCTTTCTGACACTCAGATGGTATTGCCGACAGACACCGTCATGTATCAGGCCCAGGAAGTCGCTGCTGTAATTGCGACAAGCCGCTATATCGCTGCTGATGCCATCGAATTGGTAGAAGTAGAGTATGAGCCCATGAAGCCAGTGATTGATCCTTTCAAAGCTTTGGATGAAGAAGCGCCGGTTCTCAGAACGGATAAGGAAGGGCAAAAAGACAATCACATTTACCACTGGGAAGTGGGTGATCGCGAAGCGACGGAGAAGTTGTTCAGCGAAGCTGAAGTCGTGGTGAAGGAGCAAATCTATACTCCTCGTATTCATGTTGCTTCTATCGAGACTTGTGGCTGTATCGCTTCTTACGATAAAATCAACGAAAAGCTGACGGTATATCTAACCACTCAGGCTCCTCACGCCATCCGTACGGTTGTGGCTTTGGTGGCAGGTCATGTGGGCCTCTCCGAGGAACGCATCCGCGTGATTTCTCCAGATATTGGAGGAGGATTTGGGGGTAAAGTGCCCGTATATCCCGGTTACGTTATCGCTATCGCCGCTAGCTTCTTAATTGGTAAGCCCGTCAAGTGGATTGAAGACCGTAGTGAAAACCTCCAAGCTGACTCTTTTGCACGTGATTATCACATGACTTGCGAAATGGCTGCTACTAAGGAAGGCAAGATTACGGGTTTACGGATCAAGACATTGGCTGATCATGGTTATACAGATGCTTCCGCCAACCCCTCTAAATATCCGGCAGGAATGTTCTCGATCTGTACGGGTTCATATGATTACCAAACTGCTTTTACGGAGTTGGATGCGGTTTATACCAATAAACCACCAGGGGGAGTAGCGTACCGCTGTTCTTTCCGCGTTACTGAGGCTGTCCACGCCGTGGAACGCATGGTCGATCGCCTTGCGCAAGAAGTCGGCAAAGATCCTGCCCAACTCCGCATGGAGAACTTCATCAAAAAAGAACAATTTCCTTATCACTCAGCCCTAGGTTGGGAATACGATAGTGGTGATTATCACGGTGCTTTGAAAAAAGCCATGGATATGATCGGCTATGACGAACTCCGTAAAGAACAAGCCGAGAAGCGTGCCCGTGGAGAACTGATGGGAATTGGTATTTCTAGCTTTACGGAAGTGGTAGGAGCTGGACCTTCTAAAGACTTTGATATCTTAGGTATCAAGATGTTTGATAGTTGCGAGTTGCGCGTTCACCCGACGGGTAAAGCCATCGCACGCTTCGGGACAAAGTCACAGGGACAGGGCCACGAGACGACCTACGCTCAGATTATTGCTGAAGAGTTAGGGATTCCGGCCGACCACATCATGGTGGAAGAAGGAGATACAGATACCGCTCCTTACGGATTAGGTACCTATGCGAGTCGTTCTACCCCGACTGCTGGTGCGGCTGCTGCAAAAGCTGCGGTTAAGCTTCGCGACAAAGCCAAAAAGATTGCTGCTTATCTCCTAGAAGTGAGTGAGGAAGATCTCGAGTGGGAACCCGGCAAATTCTTTGTCAAGGGTGCGCCTGAGAAGTCCAAGACAATCCAAGAATTAGTCTTTGCCGCTTATACCAATCACCCACAAGGGATGGAAGCTGGTTTTGAGGCGACTCATTATTATGATCCTCCAAACTTGACCTTCCCCTTTGGTTCTTACATCTGTGTGGTTGACATCGACAAAGAAACCGGGCAGATTGATATCCGCCGTTTCGTCGCGATTGACGATTGTGGTAATATCATCAACCCGATGATTGTTGAAGGTCAGGTGCATGGTGGTTTGACTCAAGGATTAGCACCAGCGATGTATGAAGAGTTTATCTACGATGATGAAGGTAACCTCCTCAACGGTACATTTATGGACTATCTCGTGCCTACGGCAGTTGAATCTCCTAATTGGGAAACAGGACATACCATCACGCCTAGCCCTCACCATCCGATTGGTGCCAAAGGGGTAGGGGAGTCTCCTACAGTTGGTGCGCCACCAGCGATTGCCAACGCTATCGTAGATGCACTCTCTCATCTAGGTGTTACGAACATCAATATCCCGATTACCCCGCCTAAGGTTTGGAAAATCCTTAAGGATGCCGGAGTAACCTCATAAATCTATTATTTTAGACCTTCCGGCTATGCAATGCTGGAAGGTCTAATTTTTAAGCTTAAAAAAATGAAAGCAAATATTGAAAAAACGTTTGAGGTAGCACATCCTATCGATCGCGTTTGGTCTTATCTCAGCAATCCCGAAAAAATTGTTACCTGCGTACCAGGGGCGAGTCTTACCGAGAAAGTTGATGATGAAAACTATAAAGGCAAAGTCTCTCTTAAGTTTGGTCCTGTTTCTGCCAAATATGATGGAGCTATCAAGCTTGACAAAGTAGATCAAGGCAGCCATAATATGATCATCACCGGCAGTGGTATGGACGCCAAGGGCAAAGGCAGTGCTGGAATGACATTGGACTGTAAACTAGACGAAAAGGATGCTAGCAATACAGCAGTTGCTTATGAAATGGAAGTCAGTGTTACAGGAAAATTGGCTCAATTTGGTTCTCGTTTGATTGTAGACGTATCGGACCAGTTAGCAGATCAATTTATCGATAGCTTTAAGGCTGCACTAGATGCCGAAGCGCCTGCTGCTGCACCTACTGAGTCCGTAGCAGATACAGGCAGTGGGGCTGAAGTAGCTCAGGAAGCAGCTGCAACTGTGGCTCACGCGGCTCCTGCTCCTCCCAAAGATAATTCTGTGAATGCCCTCGCATTGATGTGGGCAGTAATCAAAGGCTTTTTTGCTCGTCTATTTGGAGGAGGGAAAAAATCTGAATCCAACGCTTAATTCTTATGTCAGAAGTTCCCGCCCAGATACAAAACCTCAGTGGTCCAGAGGAGCTGATTGCGGCTTATGATAAACTTGGGTATGTGGCTGACGAAGAAGTCGCTACTGCCCTTTATTTATCTCTCCGACTCAATAAACCTTTGCTCATTGAAGGTAATCCCGGTGTTGGGAAAACGGAATTAGCTTTGATGCTTTCCGATTGGCTGGAAACAGACCTGATTCGTTTACAGTGCTACGAAGGGCTTGATGTGCATTCTGCTGTGTATGAGTGGAATTATCAAAAGCAACTCCTAGCCATTAGGATTCAGGAAAATGAAGATAAATCCGCCAAAGCTAAGGAGGATGAAATTTTTGGGGAGGACTATCTGATGAAGCGTCCACTTTTGAAGGCTATCACAGCCGCTGATAAAGCTCCCGTTTTGTTGATAGATGAAATGGACAGGGCGGATGAAGAGTTTGAGGCTTTCTTGCTAGAGCTTTTGTCAGCATTTCAGATCAGTATACCTGAAATGGGTACGATCAAAGCGGTACACAAGCCGCTAGTGATTTTGACTTCCAATCGAACGAGAGATTTGAGCGATGCGCTCAAGCGTCGTTGTTTGTATCTGTGGATGCATTATCCTAGCCTTGAAAAGGAGCGCAAAATTGTCCGAAAAAAGCTTCCGGATATCGAGAGTTTGCTACAAGAGCAGGTGCTTACCTTCGTGCAACAATTACGGCATGAAAAACTCAATAAGATACCAGGAATCGCCGAAACCCTAGATTGGGCCGCAGCTTTGATGGAACTAGCTTATCGTTCTCTGTCAGAGGAAGCCGTCAACAAAACCATTGGCTGCTTGCTCAAGACGGCCGAGGATGTGGAGCTGGTAAAGTCAATTGGTTGGCAAAAATGGCTGAAAGAAGAAGCCGTAGTCGAGGAAATATAGGCTTATGCAAACGCGAGCGTTTCATACTGAATCTTCAGGAATTAGTGAGCAAATCCTTGGTTTTGCTCATTTTTTACGTTCGCGTGGACTAAACGTAGGCATTCAAGAGAGCCTCGAAGCCTTGGAAGCCTCTAATTTTGCCTTGCTACGTGATCAAAGACGTTTTCAATATGCTTTGAAGAGTCTTTTTTGCTGTCGTGAAGAGGAAGCAGAGATCTTCGATCAACTCTTCGCTGAATTTTGGCGGGTAGATGGAGCCTTTGAATGGGATCGAAAACTCAAGCATACCGAAAGAATTACGCGTTCGGTGCCTAGCTCCTTAGTACTCATGGGACGCAAGCTAAATGGTACCGAAACCGAAGAGGAAGAAGAAAGTAAACCCGTTACTGGGGCCAATGCCACTGAACGCTTACAAAAGACCGATTTTAGCAAGCTCACGCTAGTCGAAACCGAATGGCTTGAAGAGATCGCAGAAAAGCTGTGGCAGCAAATGAGCCGTCGTCTCAAACGTAAACAAAAGGCTAGTAGAAAAGGACGAGTCGATTTACGTAAAACGATTAGGAAAAGTATTAGCCAAGGAGGGGAACCGTTCGGCATCGCCTACAAACAAAAAAAGCCTCAGAAGCAAAGGCTGGTGGTCTTACTTGATGTGAGCGGCTCTATGGATAAGTATAGCTTCTTTTTGTTGCGCTTTGTCCATGTACTGCAAAACCATTTTGAGCAAATAGAGGCCTTTACTTTTAGTACTACCTTGAGTCGTGTCTCTGGTTTGTTGCGATCAAAAAACATCGATGAGGCGCTTTACGAACTCAGTGAACAGCTGGATCACTGGTCAAGTGGTACGCGGATTGGGGCTTGTTTTAGAGAATTCAATGAGCAATATGCCAAGCGTGTCTTGACGAGAAATTCTCTGACCATCATCCTCAGCGATGGCCTAGAAACGGGAGATCCAGAGGAATTAAGTCGCGAGTTAAATAAGATTCAAAGACGTACGCGTCGTTTGATTTGGCTGAACCCACTCAAGGGAATGAAAGGCTATGAACCGATACAAAGGGGAATGTCTGTTGCCATGCCGATGGTTGATGTGTTTAAATCGGCCCATAACTTGGAAAGTTTGTTAGAACTAGAACAATATCTCAGTCATGTTTGAAAATTATCTCAGGAAATCAGAGGAGTTGAGCCAGAAAGGAGAGCCTTTTGCTACGGCGGTAGTTGTGAGAGATCAGCCGCCTAGTTCGGGTAAGCCTGGAGATAAAGCGGTCATAGATAAGAAGGGTTCTGTACACGGTTGGATAGGAGGCGGTTGTACGCGTTCTATTATTGTGCAAGAAGCGATGACAGCGATGCACGAAGGCAAAAGTCGATTGGTGCGTATCAGCCCGAAGACGGATGTTGTTCCAGAAGAGGGAGTAATAGATTATAAAATGACTTGTCATAGTGGAGGTACAGTAGAGGTTTTTATTGAGCCGGTGTTGCCCAAGCCTCATATTGTCATTTTGGGTAAGTCTAGTGTAGCGAGGGCCTTATCTCGTCTGGCCAAGGCTATGCAATATCAGGTGACAGCTCAGGCGCCGGATGCAGATCCTGATATTTTCCCCAATGCGGATCAGATTGAAGGTGATTTTTCTTTTGCTGACATCAAGCTAAATCCTCAGACCTTTGTGGTGGTTTCAACGCAAGGAGAGCAAGATGAAGCGGCGATGGAAGCGGCGATCAAAGCTGAGCCTAACTATTTGGCTTTTGTAGGGAGCCGCCGGAAGGCGAACGCTGTCTTTCGTTATCTATTGGCCTTAGATATCGAGGGCGAACGCTTGTCTCAGATATCTAGTCCCGCGGGTCTGGATATTGGCGCGCGGAGTCCAGAAGAAATCGCAATTAGCATCCTTGCCGAAATCGTCCAAGAAATCCGTAGTCAGAAAAAAGAAAAAGCTGCAAGCCCACCGCCATTAGCCGAAAACTTGTACATCAATCCCGTCTGTAATGTACCGGTAGATAAGGCTACGGCCAAGCATGTGCTAGAGTATGAAGGAGAGAAAGTGTACTTCTGCTGTGATGGTTGCAAGACTCAGTTTGAAGCTGAGCCGGCGAAGTATATGACGAGCTGATTTGCCTAAGTATTGGCTCCCAATACGATTGCTAGTAGCCTTTTGAAAAAAAAATATCAAAATTAATCAGATGATAATCAGTGTCTTATGATAAGGCGCTGATATTTTTTTTGTTTTTCTTTAACGCTTTGGGTGTCATCCTAGACTAAGGGTATTGAAAGCTGGTTCAATTGAATGTCGCCAGCTGATGGTACGAATCACATTTTTATTCAAAAACATCATAATTGTGGCAAAAAAGCTCAA
>JBCAWW010000202.1:0-8236 GCA_038534415.1 Bacteroidota bacterium
ACACTTACTGTAGCTGGTCTCCAAGGCAATCCTGTGGCCATTACAGCTCCTAATACAGATGAAGTCCTCAAGTGGAGCGGTACTGCCTGGGAAGCAGCTGCAGATGATACTGCTACCTATGTTGCTGGTACAGGCCTCACGCTTACTGGAAACTCTTTTGCCATTGACGCTAATGTAGTCACGAGTACTTTTACCGGAACAGTTTCCGCTACCGCCTTTGTAGGGGATGGCACTGGCTTGACCAATGTAACCGCAGTTGATATCGCTGATGACGCAGTTACTTCAGCTAAAATTGATGATGGTACTATTGTCAACGCTGATGTAAATGCCGCCGCCGCGATCGCCTTCTCTAAATTAGATATCACTCAAGCCAATATCACTGGATTGGGGATCACTGACCCTGCAAATGATATCACTACAAGCACTACTGCTACCGGTGATGTTTCAGGTACTTTTCCCAACTTGACAGTCGATGGCCTACAAGGCACTGCTGTTTCTGCCACTGCGCCTGCTCAGACTGAGTTCCTTACCTACAATGGTACTGAATGGGAGGCTGATACAATCAACTCTAACGAGGTCCTATATGACGCTAGTGTGATTCCTACTACAGATGCTACCATAGATTTAGGTTCGCCTACTAATCGTTGGAGAGACGCCTATGTAGCAAATGGTATTACTACTACTTCTGACCTTAGAGCCAAAACCAATGTAGAGGACTTGGACTACGGTATGGAAGAGATCATGGCCCTACGCCCCGTCCGTTACAATTGGAAAGAAGATGCTACTATGGAGCAGAAACTGGGTTTAATCGCTCAAGAAATGTTACCGATCATCGGCGAAGTTGTCCAAACTCACGAAACTCGTGTGAATCCTGAGACTGGTGAAGTTGAGACTGTAGAGCTATCTCTTTTTGGTGTAAATTATATGGAATTGCTACCGGTCCTCATCAAAGGCATGCAGGAGCAACAACAAACCCTCCAGACCCAACAACAATTGCTCGAACTGCAAAGCAAGCAAATCGAACAGCTGGAAAAACGTCTGGAGCAACTAGAGAACAAATAATCAATGTCCAATAACCAAAACCCAGTGCTGAACCTTCGATCAAGAGATAGAATGCCAGCATTGAGTTTTGGGTATTCTAGACCCAAAGCCTATGAAACGGACTTTATTTACCATCCTTTGCTTAGGAACGATACTCGCCAGCTCGGCACAGTTGACCATAGATCACTATACTATCGTACCAGTTGGAGGAGTTGCCTATACTTCAGATTCTGTTTTTACCTTATCCTACACTATTGGACAGGTCGAAGTCAAAACCTTAACCGCAAATAATGGAACGCTTATCCTTACGCAAGGATTTCAACAACCTGAGTTTGTGGGTACTGATATTGAAAACGATCTAGATGTATTGCTAGACTATCAACTCTATCCTAATCCTACGGATCGATTTCTGACAGTCAAACTGACTACGGATAAGGTAGTCGATCTAGAGCTACAAGTTGTCAATATTCTCGGCCAACCTATTGGGATTCCTGCTCAACGTAAAAAGGTACAAGGTCAATGGGAAGCGCAATTTGACCTTGAAGGAACAGCTGAGGGATATTATCTGCTGATGCTAAGATATGCCGATGGCCAAATTGGAGGTGCATGGAAAGTACACCGTCTTGACAAATAGGAAAATCGATAATGAAAAAATATTTAATACTTAGCCCACTATTATTGGCCTGTTTTCTCGCCAATGGGCAGACCTTAGAAGCTACGAGCAACCAACTCAGTTTGGACTTTGGGTATCCCGAGCTTCGCTTTAAAAATGATGCCATTCGTTTTATCGACGAAAACGATAATGGTATCATTGATCCAGGTGAAGGAACCATTATACGTTTGGTGATCGAAAACCTTGGGAAATATCCAGCCAATGATGTGCGGCTGCGCCCGCAAGAACTCAATCAAATCAATGGCCTCGAATTACCAGAGGAGATAGAGGTCGGAGACATTGCTGCGGGAGAGCAAAAAGTAGTACAAGTTGGGGTTGCAGCCGCAGATGAACTAGATACAGGGACTGCTAACTTCATCTTTTATGCCAAAGAGTCTGCCGAAAAAGGGCGAGTGTCTGTAGTCTATGCAGTAGCGACTGTGGTAGACCCTAACGAATAGATCGAAAATTAAGCAAAAAAAGCGATCGCAAGAATCTCATTCTTACGATCGCTTTTTTGTATCAATACCTCAGGCTAGTTCGCCGCTACTGGTACGGTGATTAAGGTGTTTTCCCAACCGATGTACATATTCGCTTTGTCAAAGAAAATCGCCATCATTTCAATCGTGTCTTCGCTACTCCCTGCGGGAACGCTTACCGTCAAAACATCTTTTTTCTTATCGTGGCGGTAGGCGCCCCATTGATCTAATTGAGAGTTAAGGACAATTTGCCATTCCGATTCTCCCGGTATGGTAAATAGCGTATAAGTGCCTGCTTCTACCTCTGTACCCGCGATCGTAACATCAGTATAGAAACGAATTTCGGTAGCCTCATTGGCTCCGGTACGCCATACTTTGCCATATTTTACCAATTTGCCAAAGATTTCCCGCCCATTTATAGAAGGACGTCCGTATACTACCTTAGCGATAGTCTCTCCACCAGTTTTTAGGTAAGAGATGTCGGCTGGACTTTTGTCTGCTTTAGGTACTTTTTGCCCAAAAACTACTTGAGTAGCCATGACAAAAAGCAGTAAACTCATCCATTTAATCACATTTTGCTTCATCTTGTTATAAAATTTGGGTGATGTATTTGTACCCTCCAACAAAAACGGGCACTTTTTGTTAACTTTGTTTTTTAATGAATATAAACCCTCTTGAACTTTCACAAGCCCGTGCCGCCAGAGCTGCCATAGAAAGGCTCTACATCGAAATGCGCCATCTATTCAATAGTGGCGTTTATCGGCACGCAGGAATGGCGGGACAAGTCCTGAACGAAGCCCTCCTTACCCTTAGCCCCGAAATTTATGGCTCCATGGCCGAACCCGAAAAAGTCGAGCTCGATGGGCTCGTCTATGTCATGGATCGTTTACCCAAAGGCATCGAAGAGTGTCGCTTGATCAAACTGATCTCCGAAGAAGGATATAAAGAGTCTGACTTCGAGGTGATCACTCCTTATGCACGTCGTCGTAACTGCTATCGCATCGATTCAGAGCAGATGTTCATAGAAGTTACACGTGGGCGCAGTGAGATATATGATATTCTCACTCACTTGACCTTCATGTATATGGAGGCCGAAAAAATCAAAGAACACGTTCTGGACGAAAATGGAGAAACCAGTTTTGAATGGCAAAAACTTGCTGCTATCGTAGAAGGAGAAGCAACTCTCACCGATAAAAATGTTGAAACTGCTTTTGCTTATCTAAGTACCATCTTGGGGAGAACCTTTGCCGAGACTCAAAAGGCGCATGAAAGACTCAACGTTCATGCAAATACTAACAATGGTCTCTTCCATGTTGTTTATTGGCTTGGAAAAATAGCCATCGAAGAAGAACTGGAAGCTTTGCCCCGAGAAGTAAGTTTTTCTCCTACGCTGCGCGAACGCATCGGTCATCATATTTATGGGGAGCGTTGGGCCAACCAAATCAAAAACTACCTCAAACAAGAAAAACTGCTGGAGCGTCCTGTGCATATCATCAGTGCAAATCTGCATAGTGTCCTCAATAGTCTCTATGCCTATCCAGCCCTGAAAAAGACCCTTGGCAAAAAGGTGAGCATCCTCGAACTAGCAACTCAGCTAAGCGTCGAAGAAAATCGCCGCCTCCGTCGTCGGGTCGAAAAATATGCCTCAGAACACGGGATGACCGTCTTAGAGGATCAGTTTGGCACAAATATCTCAGTGCAAATAATCGATACCCAGAAGATTGATCTTGCTAAGATGACGCCAGAGCTCCCCCTCAAAAAGGGCGCAAATAACAAAAAAGCACCTGTCATCATCGTTATGGACTATGCTTTTGGAGAGCAAGCCTATGAAACGATGGACGAGCTCTTGAAGCCTATCAACGGCGACTCCCACAAAAAAGCGCGCAACCTAAATGTTGCCTCCATCAATATTATGGGTAAGGCCGGTATTCTCCACGGCGGAAAAGGAGATATTATGGTACCATCCTCACACGTTTTTGAGGGGACAGCCGATAACTACCCCTTCGAAAATGATTTGAGCAAGTCTGATTTCAAGGATAGCGAAATCGATGCTTATGATGGCGCGATGATTACCGTTTTGGGTACCTCGCTTCAAAACCGTTACGTACTTGCCTATTTCCGCCAATCATCATGGAATGCGATTGGACTAGAGATGGAAGGTGCTCACTATCAAAAGGCCATTCAGGCGGCCGCGCGCATCCGCCAGAGCATAAGCCCCGATGTGGTCTTACGCTATGCTTACTACGCTTCTGATAATCCCTTACTGACAGGCAGCACGCTTGCCTCAGGCAGCTTGGGCATGGTGGGAGTAAAGCCTACTTACTTGATTACCCTCAAGATGCTAGAAAAGATCTTGAAATCTTAAGTATAACGGTTTTGTACTGGGCGGGCATACATGGCAATAAATTGCTCCCTCAGCTGATCTTCTGGACCTTCGACTTCTTTCAACCTTTTTTCTAAGTGTTGAAGGAAGGCGTCCTTTTCAGATGGCGTATAATGCTCCGCATAGTTATTATCTCCTGCTTGGATATCTGCGGCTATATAATGTGTGGGCCATAGCTGATACAAAGACTGTATCTTGTGGTCGAGCAATTGCTTGAAATTTTTGAACCAATCGTTCCGCTTAGCGGCATCCCCTAAAGACTCATAATCGGCCATACTTAGAGACGCTCCAATCGTCATGTCGATACGCCCTTTATAATCACGAATGCCGCGAATAATGGCCATCTTATCGCTTTTGTTGTAAAGCTCCCCATTGCGAGTGGCTACGATTTCCGCAGTTTTGAGCATGTCGCAGGGTTCATACTCATAAGAAATGGCCATCGGAATGATGTTGAGGTCTAAAAAGCCTTGCACCAGATCTTGGGAACCAGACAGAGCAAGCATCTTCAAAAGTGCTGTCTGCGTTTCATCATTCCCATCTTTGGTACGCCCGCTTTTTTGGGCAATCCACACTGACTCAGATTCCTTTAAGAGCGAAGTGCGGATATAGTTTGAAAGTCTTTGGCTATAAGGAAACAACTGATTTCGAGGCAGAGAACGGTGTACGATGAAGCTTTTATTGAGCTTCATCAGATCTGTTACCAAGGAGGTGACCAAAAGATTGTCGCCAATGGCAATCAGTGTGGTGGGCAATTTAAGTCGGTGCCTTTGCTCGTTAAATATCCCTGGATCGAGGATGATATCACGATGATTGCTGATAAATAAATGCGTCTTAGCAGCATCGATTTCGGCGAGGCCACTTACTGTCAATTGACCTGCCGAGGCCGAAATCATGCGTCTAATAGCCTCCGCGATATATTTTTCTTGAAGTTCTGAGGTGCTATTGACTTGAGTGAATTTTTGCTGAATCTCCTCTGGCGTCAGCTCGGGAAAAAAAACGCCCATCATCACAAAAAGTGAGGTCTTACTGGTAAGGCGTTTCATGACCTCTGGTACCTCCTCGTCCGTATATGGACGGATCTCCTCAAAATCATAGGGTTCTGGGTTCATGCGCCGAAATTATGAAATTTAAGCCATATAGGCTTGTGTTAATATATCAATTACGATTATGTTATAATTTCCAGCTTAGGTTGAGCCCGAAAATATTGGCATTTAAGCCATCTGAACGACGATAATAGCCATAGCGAAGGCTGATGCTTTTGAGCATGGCGACACGAGTTTTGCCTGCTCTAAAACGCAGCAAGCCATAAAGCGGCGCGAAGCGAACGCCAGCCCCTAAGCGATGAGACTGAAAGGCAGAAAGATCAAAATCTGAAGTCCAATATTCAGCTCCATTGATATGCTCACTAAAAGGCGCAAAAAAATAAGCTGCCGTTTGGGTATGAAAGCGATAGTAGGGGAGGAGCGTCAAACTTAAGTGCAGTTTGAGAGGTACTTCCAAGCGTAGGGTATGAGCTCTGATATCAAAATTGTCAAAATAGTATCTGTAATAGCTTCGCAAAACGAGCCAATCCGTCGCAAACCAGTTGAGGCGAAGACCGACGGGATATTTGACCCGCCAAAGAGGAAACTTTTCAATGCGTGGCAGGCTCTCTCCTTGAAAATATACTCGATGAAAGGGAGTAGAGAGTAAGCCTTGCTGAACGACTAGTTCGGCTCCTAGAGAGGCTTGGACTTTGGGACTGATAACTTGCCCCCAATTGGCTGCTAAATTGAAGGAGCGCCGCCTGTCAGTAGGCACACTTGCCAGACCAGGCGCCCGTAACTCTTCCGGAAATATCACTATCCAAGTATCAAAGTAGGCTTGAGCTTGCAGACTTAAAGATCGGTTTTCGTCCTTCGAAAGCCAGCCCCAATTCGCTCTGAGCGATTTTGATAGATAATCTGACTCGACACTCATCCCAGCCCCTATGCCAGCGTCATATTGATCGCCCCATTTGCGTTGGTAAGTAATTTGTAGGCTCGCTCGACCATCTCGTCTAGAGGCAGAAGAAACATAACTATCTATCATGTCTGTCGAAGCAGAGCTATAATGATTGATATCGGTTTGGGCCTTGATACTCTGGACACTATCAAGCGGAACGCTAATCACGATTTTACCCGCTCGGTCCGTGAGTTCTTCTGTGCCTTGCCCGCCAGTGACGGCTGAGTGAATCCCTTCTTGATCATAATAATTAAAGAGAAAATCGACTTCAATCGTTTTAGGGATACTATCTCTTTGGGCATAGAGATGGGTAAAGCCAAATAAGAGTAAGAGTGCAAGCAGGTCGCGCATGGAGGCAAAATTAAAGGGCAAGAAAACCGTTTGCAAATCCTGCCCTTGACTTCTAATTTAGGATAAGTATGAAAACATCCATCCAATATTGGGCGCTTTGCCTAAGCCTTTTGCTGCCTCTGACTACTTGGGGGCAATCCGACGGCCAGTTCCAGCTTAGCTTGCGTCTAGAGTATGAGGCCTCCTTGTTACAGGGTTTCGACCTCAACGATTTTTATCGTTCCTATAACGATTACCACTCTTCCTTTGCTACACAGTTTTTTGACACCTTGGCTGTAACAGAGCTTAGTCATCCTGCTTTGGGCTTGGGGGGACGTTTTACGATGGGGGATGACTTTGGCTTTTCTAGTGGTTTGTTTCTGACTTATGGTCGCAAAAACATCCGCCGAGAAGCTCGCTTTCTGACCAATATCGTAACTCGGACGGATCTTTTGACCCGGGATGTCAATCTGCAGCTTGATCTGGGATTTCATATTCAGCGTAAATTCTTTTTACACGCACATGTGGCCGGTCGATTTCGGAAAAATGTATTTGATCTCGCCTATATCTATCCGGATGGTTCTTATAGCTTGGGCAACGAATATGATATTCTTGGGGTCTATCAATCCAATACTACTACTTTGGATGTGGGGGGCAACCTCGCCTTCAAGATCAAGAAGATTTATATCCCCATAGGCATCAGTTGGCCGCTCAACTTCGCCTCCGATGAAGGCATATTGACTTTACAAGATTTTGACTCAAGACAGGCGCGTTGGCCAGAAGTGCCTCGAGATTTTGCCCAATGGACCAATGATCCCGCAAATCTAGACCCTGTCAACGATTTGGTGAGAAGCCAAAGTTTTCAGGCGATTAGACTCAATATTGGTATCGAATACTGGTTTGGCGCTAACTAAAGAAGGCATGAAAAAACATCAACTGAATATATTTCTCCTAAGCTGTATCCTACTAGGGCTCCTGAGTAGCTCCTGTCGAGACAAGCAACAACGGTACCTGCAACGCCTAGAGGGGAAGTGGAACCTAGTCTCAGAGACCATCACGATCATCAATCCAGATGGGACAGTCAATTTCGAATCTGAAGAATTTGATGTGGGAGAGTTGGCCTTGACCAATGAGGATGGATTGGATTATTTTTTACAGTATAGCCTTACCCTCAACGATGGTACTGTGCTAGCTGGCCCTAATTCATTTCAAAATGATGAGCAAAATAAACGCATCATTTTTTATAACTATTTCTGCCCAGATATACTTGATTGTGACTTAGTCGCGACGGTCGAAGAGAATAAATCAGGGCGACAGGTTTGGAATTGGTATCGACCTTTTGGTAGCGGTAGCCATCGTCGCGTGAGA
>JBCAWW010000203.1:0-8204 GCA_038534415.1 Bacteroidota bacterium
CACTGCCTTTGGTTCTTTGAAACCAAAGACAGTGCTCAATCAGTATGATTTTTTCTTGTTTGATTGGAAGCGACAAACCCAAACCAAGGGTGGCCAATATATTGGCGAAGAAGGTTATACCCTCAGTCGGATTCAAGGTACTGTCCAAGCTGGGGTTGCAAATTATTGGCCTTCCTTTTGGGACCACCAAGCCTCTGCTACTTGTACGCCAATTGCCACCAACTATGGCAATACGCTGGGATGGAATGCCTTTACGGATTATGATTTCACCCTTTTATATACCCCTACTCGGGTAACGGTTCTCGTAAATAATGATACCATTTTTGACGTGCCTGGTTGCTATGAGCCTGGCCGTTTTGGCTTTTATAACTACTCCCAACCCAGTGTTAGGTATAGCGATTTCTCCTATAACCTGATCTCCAATTACGAGGTGCTCTTTAGCAATTACGATCAGTGTATGAACGTCCCGGTCAGTTTTATCTTTACTGATTCTGCTTGTACTGGGAGCACTCCTGTTGCAAGCAATATCGCCAATTGGGATTGGGACTTTGGAGATGGTAATGTCGGTATTCAAACCAATCCTAACCATACCTTTACTGTCCCGGGAGTATATCCGGTCAAGCTCGTCGTTACCGATGTCAATGGCTGCCAAGATAGTGTAACTAAAAATGTTACTGTTCATCCCCCGCCACTACCGACTGTAGTCGCTGATACAGTGCTTTGTCCGAGTGATAGTGTGGGATTGTTGGCCACGGGAGGCATCACCTATAGTTGGAGCCCGGCCCTAGGGCTGAGCGATCCTAATATTGCAAATCCACAAGCCTTTCCAGACCAAACTACTTTGTACACGGTTACGATTACGGATCAATATAACTGTGTGGCAGATACTCAGCTAACATTCTATGTCTTTACGGCCTCGGCCAGTAACGATGTGACGATTTGCGCCGAGGATACTATCCTTTTGAATGCCAACGGAGGCGGTACTTATCAATGGAGTCCTACGGCTACCTTAGATGATCCTAGCCTCAAAAATCCACAGGTCTTCCCCTTAGCAAATACCACTTACCAAGCGATTGTAACGGATCCATTAGGCTGTCGCGATACAGTCAATCAAACCGTCAATGTCAATCCATTGCCTATTGTTACGGTCGGTCCTGATACCTCCGTCTGTTTCGGAGAGCCAGTCACTTATACTGCAAACGGAGCCATTACTTATCAATGGACGGATGCAGCAGGCAATATTTTGGGCAGTGGCAATAGTATTACGCTTACAGCGAACGCTTCTATGATGGTAATTGGGACCGGCACAGATAATAATGGCTGTCAGCTTTCTGATACCGTGAATCTTAATGTTTTTCCCTTACCCATAGTTGATGCCGGGCCCGACTTGGCCATCTGTGAGTATGAGACCTTGACTTTGGGTTCTACCAATAACCCTGCGGGAACCATCAGTTGGAGCACCCAACAATTTTTAAATGATAGTACGCTTTTGCAGCCCACTTTCACGCCCACTGGGCCGGGAGTGTTTCCTTATACGATGACCCTGACCGATGGCAATGGCTGTACCAATAGTGCTCAAATGCAAGTTACTGTTCGTCCGTTTCAGATGAGCATGACCCCATTTGATGTGCCTTGTTTTGGAGAAGCAAGGGGGATAGCAGAGATAAGCGTTTCGGGAAGCGGACCCTATACCTACACTTGGCTCAATAATACGGGTGGGGTAGTGGATCAATTGACAAGCAACAATAGCCCCGAAAGTAGCAATGCCTTTTTAGCGGGTAGCTATCAAGCCGTGGCGATTGATGCGCTGGGCTGTACAGATACGATCCCTTTTGTCATTGGAGAACCTGCTGCTCCTCTTACAGCTGCGGTTACCAATCTGCAAGATGTTGACTGCTTTGGCAATAGCAATGGCGTTTTAGATATTGTCGCCTCCGGCGGAACGCCAACTTACCAATATTCGATCGATGCAGGCTTTAATTTCAATATGACGGGCAATTTCAATGGGCTAGGGGCGGCGATCTATACCGTTTTGGTTAGAGATGCCAATAATTGTGAGACTACGATCAGTGATACGATCCGGACGCCTACTGGCCTTTTTGCTCAGATTACGACCTATAAGCACATTGATTGCTTTGGGGCCAATAATGGCGCCCTTGCTTTGCAGGGAGTGGGTGGACAGGCACCATACCAATACAGTCTAGACAATGTTAATTTTTCGAATAATCTCTCAGTAACAAACCTAGCTCCGGGCCGTGATACCGTCTATTTCTTTGACGCAAATAACTGTCAAGTAACGATCCCTTTTGAGATATTTGAACCTACGCCCCTCAATGCTGCGATTGCCATCCAAAAGGATGTGGATTGCGCTGGAAACAATACGGGCTTGGTACGTTTGACGAGTAGTGGAGGAAGAGCGCCCTATCAGTTTTCGCTAGATGGAACCAACTTCCAGTCGGATAGTGTTTTTGCCAACCTAACAGCCGGCAATTATACCATTAGGGTACAAGACGATAGTCTTTGCGATCTGAACCTACCTTTGACGATTATTGAACCTCTGCCTCTGACGGCAGCCATCCTTTTGCAAAGAGACATAGATTGCTTTGGCAATACTGAAGGAGGCTTTATCATAGATGCCAATGGAGGAAGTCCCGCTTATCAATTCTCTTTGGATAGTCTCAATTTTCAAGCAGATAGTGCCTTTTTTCAACTCCCTGCGGGGAACTATGAGGTCACGGTTTTGGATGATAGCGCTTGTGTTACCGAAATCCCCGTGACGCTTACAGAGCCGGACTCTTTGATTTTGCAATTGGTTACGGCTACGGATATTGGCTGCTTTGGAGAAAATACGGGCTGGGTCCGCTTGCAAGCGATTGGAGGTACCTTACCTTATGCCTTTACGCTCGATAGCCTCAATTTTCAGGCAGATAGCTTATTTACAGGCCTGGGCGCTGGAGATTATAATTTTTGGGTGACAGATGATAGTAGTTGTGTAGATAGCATTAGCCTAAACTTGAGCGAGCCAGACTCACTAGAGTTGAGCGTTCTGACACAGAAAAACATAGACTGCTTTGGCAATGACAATGGCTTGGTCGCCCTCGAAGGAGCTGGAGGGGTGATGCCCTACCTTTATAATTTAGATGGCGGCATTTTTCAGTCCGACAGCATTTTTAGTAGCCTCCCTCCGGGAACGCATCTCCTACAAATTCAAGACGATAGTTTATGTCTCAATAGCCTTCAAATAGATATTATTGAACCGCCGCTTTTAGAAATTAGTACCGCGCATTCTGATGTGCGCTGCTTTGGCTTTGATGATGGGACTGGGACCGTGCAGATTCAAGGCGGTTCGCCTGATTATACCATACTTTGGGACTCCCCGATCCCGAGTGATTCGACCACCGTTACTGGACTGGGGCCCGGAATATTTCAGGTAACGGTTACTGACGACAGCAATTGTGTAGCGATTGACTTTGTAGACATATCTGAACCAGATACGCTCGAATTGACCATCGTGGATAGTGCTTTTGTAGAAGCCTTTTGTGATTGGGCCAATGGGGCAGCGGGCGTTACGGCTGTTGGCGGCATCGGACCTTATGCTTTCCGTTGGGATGGGCCTTCTATGTTAGATGGAGCCTTTGTCGACGATCTATTTGGAGATACCACTTATTTTGCGACGGTAAGGGATCAAAATGCTTGTGAGACCACCATACCGGTTTATATCCCGCAGACACCTCCGGCAATCCCGATTTTTAGTTCTGACCCAAGTTTTGAGGACTCGATCCTGCTCTCGCAAGCCAATGTCCAGTTTATCAATCAAAGCATAGGGGCGGTCGCTTACGTTTGGGATTTTGGTGATGGCGCATTGTCGGAGTTAGAAAACCCACAGCATCTTTATGAGGATACGGGCCTCTATCCCGTCAAACTCACCGCTTATAACTCTTATTTTGTCTGTCCGGTCGATACCATAGTCTGGTTAGAAGTGATCCCGGACGGGGCCATTTATGTACCCAATGCATTTTCTCCTAATGACGATGGCAAGAATGATTTCTTCTTTGCTGCAGGCGAAGGACTGGTCCAATATGAGATGATCATATTCAATCGTTGGGGGCAAGAAGTGGCTAGACTCCTCAATCTAAGCGATCGTTGGGACGGTACTCGCAATGGTCAAGTGGTACCCGAGGGGGTTTATACTTATCGTGTGCAAGCTTTGCTAAATAATGGGGCGAGGCTTGATCGTGGAGGTACGGTTACGTTAATTCGGTAGTATAAAACCAAGCTGCTTATGGTAGATGTACTGACGGAAATTACGATCGCTCAGCCCCTTGAGTTGGTGGCAGCCTATGCTGCTGATCCGGATAATGCCCCTATCTGGTATGACAATATCAAAGAGGCGGAGTGGAAAACTGAAAAGTCATTGAACTTGGGCGCTCAAATTGCCTTCAAAGCGAAGTTTTTGGGACGAGAGTTGGCTTACGTCTATGAGATCGTAGCATACGAGCCTGGGCAAAAGCTGGTCATGAAAACAGCTGATGGACCTTTCCCGATGGAGACTACTTATGTTTGGACCGCCCTTGGCGAACGCGAGACTCAAATGAAGCTTCGCAATCGAGGAAATCCTAGGGGCTTCTCAAAAATATTTGCTCCGATGATGGCGCGCATGATGCGCAAGGCCAATGTCAAAGACCTGCAAAAAATAAAACAGATTTTAGAGGCGAGGCCTTAAATCATTGTAGCTATCAATTTAGCGATGATCGGACAATGGTACCTCTAAACTCCCGATCAAGCAATGCTTGAACAAATCTCCACACTACTATGTATCGACTACTATTGCTGATTACTGTCCCTATTACTCTAATACTAGCGTGTAAAAGCGTTCCGCGCAGCGGTCTAGATCAAACTCAACGCCTCTATGGCATGATGACTGGCTCCTTTTCTAGTGCTGAACAAGCTGCCGCAGATACTAACTTTTATGATATCAGTCTGCATATGTACCCGATCTGGCAAAAGCAGTATCCGGGTGAGTATTGGTTGTATGTAGAGCAAGCCCTGGGAAGTCGTCAAGATCAGCCTTACCGCCAGCGCATATACCAGATCGAAAAGCTCGCGGATAATGAGTGGCAAAGCGTGGTTTATACCCTGCCCAATCCCGAAGACTTTGTACTTAAATGGAAGACCCCTGAAGTCTATGCTCAGCTGAAAAAAGAGGATTTAGTGCTGCGAGAAGGTTGTGCCGTTTTTCTCTCTTTGCAAGAAAATGGCTCTTTTGCGGGGAAAACTCGCCAAGGAGAGTGTGGGAGCAGCCTAAGAGGTGCCTCATATGCGACTTCAGAAGTGAGGGTTTGGCCGGATAAGATTAGTAGTTGGGATCAAGGCTTTAATACTGCGGGGGAACAGGTGTGGGGAGCTACTACTGGGGGCTATGTGTTTAAGCGTTTGGCAAAAAACTAAGGGCTCCAATCTTATTGTGCTGCACAGTTCCAAATCGATCTCAAAAATTCGAGCGAATCCTTATGATATTTGTCATAAAAAACCAGGGCTATTATTTCAAATTTGATCGACAAATATGCCTCCGATTGCCTAGGCTGCAATTTTCTATTTGTGAGTAAATAAGTATAATCACTGGTTATGAAACTATAAAAATTATCAATTTGATTTATAGGGGCTAATTAAGGAAATTGTTTAACAATTCTTCAATTTGTTTAACGCAAAACTTTTGTGAAGGCAAAAAGTTAAGACATCTATAGGGGGCACAAAATCCTCTAATTGGACTAGTAATCCCTCTCATAAATAAATACTGCAACTCCAAATCATAAACGACAAAATTCGCTCAAAATGGAAAGTAATGGACATTCAAGCACTTCCTCTTATAATGTAAACGGTGGCGGTAAATGCCCTTTTACCGGTGGATCTGTAAAGAAGAGTGCTGGTGGAGGTACCCAAAACCGAGATTGGTGGCCTAACCAACTAAACTTAAGCATCTTACGTCAATTTTCGGATTTGACCGATCCGATGGGAGAATCCTTTGATTATGCTGAAGAGTTTAAAAAGCTCGACCTTGCTGCTATCAAGCAAGATCTTTATGATCTCATGACCGATTCTCAAGATTGGTGGCCTGCTGACTACGGTCACTATGGTCCTTTCATGATCCGTATGGCTTGGCATAGTGCGGGTACTTATCGTATCGCTGACGGTCGTGGCGGTGCTGGTGCTGGTATGCAGCGCTTTGCTCCTCTCAATAGCTGGCCAGACAATGCAAACCTTGACAAAGCACGTTTGTTGCTTTGGCCTATCAAGAAGAAGTATGGCAAAAAAATCTCTTGGGCTGATTTGATGGTCTTAGCAGGTAACTGTGCGCTCGAATCTATGGGTTTCAAAACCTTTGGTTTTGGCGGTGGTCGTGCTGATGTTTGGGAGCCAGATGAGTCTGTTTATTGGGGATCTGAAAGTGAGTGGTTAGGAGACAAGCGTTATACAGGTGATCGCGAGCTTGAAAATCCGCTCGGTGCAGTACAAATGGGTCTCATCTACGTCAATCCAGAAGGGCCCAACGGCAATCCTGATCCTATTGCTTCCGCTCGCGATATCCGTGAGACTTTTGGTCGTATGGCAATGAATGATGAAGAGACTGTAGCTTTGATCGCGGGGGGACATACCTTCGGTAAAACCCACGGTGCTGCTGATCCTGACAAATTTGTAGAGCGTGAACCTGCTGCTGCCGGTATCGCAGAGCAAGGTCTTGGTTGGAAAAACAACTTTGAATCTGGTAAAGGTGAGCACACCATCACCAGTGGTCTTGAAGGTGCTTGGACTACCACCCCTACGCAATGGAGCAATAACTATTTTGAAAACCTATTTGGTTTTGATTGGGAACTCAGCAAAAGCCCTGCTGGCGCTCACCAATGGACTCCTAAGGGTGGTGCCGGCGCTGGTACTGTACCAGACGCGCACAATCCTGCAAAAACGCATGCGCCATTTATGCTGACTACGGATTTAGCCCTGCGCATGGATCCTGCTTATGAAAAGATTTCAAGACGTTTTTACGAAAACCCTGATCAGTTTGCTGATGCCTTTGCGCGCGCTTGGTTCAAGTTGACCCACCGCGATATGGGACCTCGTAGAAACTATTTGGGTGCTGAAGTACCAGCAGAAGTATTGATCTGGCAAGATCCACTGCCTGTAACTCCTGCTCAAACCCTTGCTGATGCAGAGGTAGCGAGCCTAAAAGCTAAAATCCTCGAATCGGGTCTTTCAGTGTCTGAGTTAGTTTCAACTGCTTGGTCTTCTGCTTCGACTTTCCGTGGATCTGATAAGCGTGGTGGTGCTGATGGTGCGCGTATCCGTCTTGCTCCCCAAAAAGACTGGGAGGCCAACAATCCTACCCAGCTTGCCAAAGTAATCGCCGTACTAGAAGGCATCCAAAGTGAATTCTCTGGCGATGTCTCTATCGCTGACTTGATCATATTGGGCGGTGCAGCTGCTATCGAAAAAGCGGCAAGTGATGCTGGTCATAATGTGAGTGTGCCTTTCTCCTCTGGTCGTGTAGACGCGAGCCAAGAGCAAACAGACGTTGAGTCATTTGACGCCCTACGTCCTCTTGCTGACGGTTTTCGCAACTACTTCAAGGATATTCACTCTGTATCTGCTGAAGAAATGCTCATCGATAAAGCGCAGCTTCTACGTTTGACTGCTCCTGAGATGACAGCTCTATTTGGTGGTTTGAGAGTGTTGGGTACCAACTATGATGCTAGCAATCATGGGGTATTTACTGACCGTCCCGGAACGCTCAGCAACGATTACTTCGCTAATCTACTCGATTTGAGTATTGCTTGGTCCGCGACTTCGGATGAGCAAAATACTTTCGAAGGCCGCGATCGTCGCGATGGCTCTGTCAAGTGGACAGGTACTCGCGTTGACCTAATCTTCGGCTCTAACTCTGAGCTACGCGCCTTGGCGGAAGTTTACGCTTGCGACGACGCAAAAGAGAAGTTTGTCAATGACTTTATTGCAGCATGGACCAAGGTGATGAACCTTGACCGCGCTTAGTAATAAAGACTCGTAAATAAATCTAAATGTCCAATGTCGAGAGATTCGGCATTGGACATTTTTTGTCGAGGATGGTTTATCCGCTGCTTCGCAGAACGCTTCTCTCATTATGAGCGAAGTCTAAGAAACTTTATCTTTTTTACCGCTGCGCGGAACGCTCA
>JBCAWW010000204.1:0-8195 GCA_038534415.1 Bacteroidota bacterium
TTCGGACCTGGTGTTTATTGGCTACAATACCGGGATGATTGATTATTTCCAAAATCCTGACGATATCCGTCAACTCAATGATATCGAGCGCAATACCACCTTCATCGCCAAACGCATCAACCAATTGATCACCGATGGTGACAATCTTTATGTAGGTACCGACTTCGGGATCGTGGTCTATGATATACCCCAAAGATTGCCTCTGACCGATGTTTCGCAGATCGGTAGCAATCCGACTCGCCAACCCATCGTGAGTATGGATGTATTTAACAATCGCTTATTCGTAGTAGTAGAAGGCGCGGGTTTGTTTAGTGCGAGCTTGGAGGCTAGCAATCTGAAAGATCCCAGCGTTTGGCGAGCCGAGGGCGGCCTTAATGGCCTAGCCATGGATGCCGATGTCCTAGAGGTCGGCGCCAACAGTACGCAAATATTTATCTTGCTCGAAGGGCAAGTCTGGCAAAAAGATCTTAGCGGCGATTGGTCCTTAGTGCCTGATTTCGCCGATAACTACATACACATCTTTGTTAGCGAAGAGGCTTTGGCCGCGATGGAGATCGTGGCGAGCCGCGTCCAGTATTTTGGCAGTTTTCGCTATTCGCCTTTTATACCGGGCAATGTACGTCATTTGGCCTTCTCCGAAGAACGCGGCCTCATGTACTTCAGTACCGCCATTCAGGGCATCGTAGAGTTCAACAATTTTGAAACGCAATTGATCGATCCGGGAGGGCCCAAACTCAATGAAGCCATTCGACTGGCCGCAGGCAATGGAGAATTATACGTAGCGCCGCGAGGATACAACCAAGCCTTTACTCCAGATCCAGCTGCTTCGGGTGTGTTTTATTACAATCGTGAGTCAGGCTGGCGCAACTTGGATAGTGCCTCACAAAGCCTTCCCAAAGAAGTCAGCACTGGTTTTGCTCGTGCTTTTTATGATGAGGCCTCTGGCAATGCCTATCTAGGTTCTTTTGGGCGAGGGATCGTCAGAATCGAAAATGGCGATTGGCAAGAATATTATGATTGTACCAATTCGGGTATCTCCGTGATCACCGATCCATGTAGCCAAAGTCGACTCGACAACTCCCGCATTAGTGGCATGGATAAAGATGTATTTGGCAACCTCTGGGTATCGCTTGACTTTGCCCGCAATCCCTTGGTCGTACAAACTGCTGATGGAGAGTGGTACCAAATGCCCAACCAAAGATTTCCCAACAACCATCATATCATCGACATGGCCGTGGATGAATATGGCAATAAATGGATGCTCAATGCCGAGCAAGGTTTGATCGTCTACAATGACGGCAATACCCCTACCGATTTTGACGATGACCGACTCGTTCAGCTGAAAGCGGGCCTCAACCAAGGCGGCCTCCCCTCCAACGAAGTAACCTCAATCGCAGTAGATCGCGACGGTTTTATTTGGGTCGGCACCGGACAAGGCGTAACCGTATATTTTGATCCCTTTACAGTAGGGCAGGGGCAAGTGGTGGATGCGAGTCCTCCGATCTTTGATGGGCGTGCCCTGCTCAAAGACGCTATTATCAACGGCATCGATATCGATGGCGGCAACCGCAAATGGATCGCCACCAATGAAGGGGTCTTTTTAGTTTCGGAAGACGGGGACGATGTGATCTATCAGTTCACCACCGAAAACAGCCCCCTACTCGACAATGAGGTCAACGATATCGCCATCGACCAGAGTACAGGGGAAGTCTTTATGGCTACGGCCCGCGGGATTATCAGTTTTCAAGGCGATGCTACTGCTGGAGCAGATGTGTGCGAAGACGTATTCGTTTTTCCCAATCCTGTTTTGCCTGACTTTGACGGTAGTGTTACCATCCGAGGTTCCGGCGCTGAATCCACCGTCAAGATTACCACCGTTTCGGGTTTGCTCGTTCGTGAGATCGAAGCTCAAGGCGGTACGGCCGTTTGGGATCGCCGCGATATATATGGCAATGAAGTACGATCAGGAGTCTATTTGGCTTTGATCGCTACGCGCAACGGTGAAAATGCTTGTATCGGTAAGTTTACGGTGATTGGAAGGTAGGATTACCGCTGCGCGGAACGATTATCTCTGATAAAATAAAGTATCGATCGATACAATTCATAGCGGCACAAAATTTTGTGCCGCTACGTTTTTTTTATGCACTGTGGACCGCTTATCTCTTAAGATCCCAGCGTACCTTGGCCGGGATAAGGCTTGGCTTGTCATTAAAAAATTTAGTACATCCCGGAATCATGTAATGATATCTAGGATCTTTTGTTCATTCTCCGCTTCGCGGAATGCTACCCCTCGAAAGACAAGCGTTCTGCGAAGCAGGCCTCAATCAATGACTCGCTCCTGCCAATCTTGAAAGGGCAGCAGATCTGCTAGTCGTACTACTTTATCCTTGCCCAATACGACCTCAGTCTCGATATTTTGCTTATTGGTTTGGTACATAAACTCTCGGCAGCGGCCGCAAGGAGCCATTACGTAGACATTCCCTTGATCATCTTTTTTGACAGCCACTATTTTGGCGATGCGATATTCTCCTTGAGTGATCATCTGGCTGATGGCCGTATGCTCCGCACAAAATCCCATACCGCAAATGGTATCAATACAAACCCCCTGAAAAACCGTAGCCCGATCAGTGATCAGAATAGAGGCTACGCTCCCCATTTCGGCATTGTCGATACTTTGAGGATTGACCAATTGACTGGCCTGGTGGATCATCTCTGCGGTGGTCATGATGGGGAAATTAGTCTTTTTTCTTACGGATACGGCTCAACTGAGTTGGGGTAATACCGATCATCGAAGCGATAAAGCGAAGGGGTATATTCTTGAGTAAAGAGGGATTTTTTTCGATAATAAATTCGTAGCGTTCTTTGGCGGTACCCGTCAAAAAGAAAAGATACATTTTGCCCATTTCTACGAGTCCTTCTGCCATATAATCTCGTATGAGTCGATTAAATGTAAGATTGGTTTCGAGCAAGACCTCAACATTTTTAACTGATGCAACAAGCAGGGTAGAAGGTTCGAGAATCTCGATGCCCATGGGGGTTACTGCCTTGGTCCTGACACTAATGAAATCGGTGAGAAAATTATTTCTTTGGGAGACCCTACCAGTGATATCGGTACCATTTTTTTTGAGCAAATAATGCCGAGCACTGCCTTCCAAAATGAACCCTAGTTTGTTACAAACCTTATCTTTTTTTTTGAAATGATCTCCTTTGGCAAACTCCTTTATGCGGAAAATCTCCAAAATTTCTTTGATCTCATCATCTTTGGGATTTTTAAGACTGGTGCGGATAAAATACTCTAACTGCTCTTTCATGGGCATTTTTTCTTTCAAGAAAGTCTATTGGCCAATAAAACCAGGCTTGCGATTTACCGAACTAACTCAACTTGACAGCTAGCGATTTTGCCTGCTTAACTAGCAAGTTGCACTAAATAGAATAAGTCATTTTACTCGATAATTGTTGAGATCATCGGAGATAAATTTATTCTATAGGCAGCGAATAAGCGTTCCGCGCAGCGGAGAAGCTTAGATAGGTCCTTCGACTATCGCTCAGGATGACTTGGTAAAATTTAATTAAGCAATTAGTCATCCCGGCCGAGCTACGCGAGCCGGGATCTTTGGGATAAGCGTTCCGCGAAGCGGTAAAAACAATAAAAAGCCAACCTACCTTAGGGTATGTACAAGTGATCAAAAACAAAAAGGCGACTCACTTTGATGAATCGCCTTCTCAAATTGATTTGTATTTCTAGCGCACTCGCTTACGGCGGTTGCGAATAAAGTCTTCGAAGATATACTCCCCCAAACCTTTGAGGCTGGTATAGAAGGCGCGACCATTGTTGACCTTGGTAAACTCTTGTACAAACTCGACCAACCAACTATCACGCGCGATCATGAAAGTAGTAATCGGTATTTTCAAGCGGCGACATTGGGCCGAGAGGTTGAGCGTCTTGTTGAGAATCTTGCGGTCTAGTCCAAAGCTGTTTTTGTAATAGCGCGCCCCTTCACGGATACAGGTCGGTTTGCCATCCGTAATCATGAAGATTTGCTTATTGCTCGTTTTGCGACGACGCAAAATATCCATCGCCAATTCGAGTCCGGCTACGGTATTGGTATGATAGGGACCTACTTGAAGGTAGGGGAGGTCTTTGACTTCGATCTGCCAAGCATCATTGCCAAACACGATGATGTCTAAAGTGTCCTTGGGATATTTGCGCATCACCAATTCGGACAGCGCCATGGCTACTTTTTTGGCGGGAGTAATCCGATCTTCTCCGTAGAGGATCATGGAGTGCGAAATGTCAATCATCAAGACAGTGGCGACGGTAGTCTTGTGTTCTTTCTCGCGTACGCTCAAATCATCTTGGGTCAGCTTAAATTCGTCGATACCATGATTGATTTGCGCATTGCGAAAAGACTCCGTAATCGCGATATTTTCTACAGAATCGCCAAATTCAAAAGCCTTTAGCTCACTCAAAGGCTCTTCACCAAACCCTAAATTTGTAGAGCGGTGATCGCCTCGGCCACCACGCTTGAGCTTACCAAAAATCTCATCTAAAGCGGATTGACGGATCGATTGCTCTGTCTTAGCTGTGATTGCAAAATTGCCTTCTCCCTGCTGATCATCCTGGATATAACCATTGCGTTTGAGATCTTCGATAAAATCTCCCATCCCATATTCGTTATCAGTAAGACCGTATTGACGATCTAGCTGATTCATCCAGTTCAGAGCCTCCGATACATCACCGGAAGTATAGTTGAGTAGGTCGAGAAAAATCTTGAGCAAACGCTCAAAAGGATCATTCCCATCCTGACTCGGTATATAGTTTGAAAATCGGTATCCGATCATATTGATTCTCCTAAATAGATATTAGTGTTAATTTAACGAATTACTTCCCCATTTGTTAACCCAATCGTCATGCCCAAAACGCAAATTCAGCTTTTCAAGCTATTCCTGCTCCTTAGCTGCTTTTTTAGCCATTTTTTGCTGAGCGCGCAGACACTTACGCAATCGACTTTGCCGATTATAAGTATTAACACCAATGGGCAGGAGATTCGTGACGAACCCAAGATATTGGCCCAAATGGGGATCATCTTTAATGGGAAAGGCCAAATCAACCGCAGTACTGAGCTTCCCAATCACTTTGACGGCAATATCGGGATCGAACTCCGCGGTAATTCTACGCAGGGCTTTGAAAAAACGACTTATTCTCTCGAGATCCGAAACGCGGCCAATCAAGATAGCTCCGTCAAGCTATTGGGTATGGGCAAAGAGGAAGATTGGATTTTGCACGCCATGGTGATCGACAAAACCCAATTGCGGATCCCGATGAGTTTCCGACTTTTTCGGCTGATGGGACATTATGCTGCTGACTGGCGCTATGTGGAGTTGATTGTCAATGGAGAGTATCGGGGTTTGTATCTGCTCACAGAACGCATCAAACGAGACAAAAACCGAGTCGATATCGCCAAATTACAAGAAGACGATATTGAGGGGGACGAACTGAGCGGCGGTTATATTTTGCGGATCGATTGGATAGATGATTATGATGCAGGTTTTTTCTCACGCTTTCTTTCGCAAGGCAAAGAACCGATGTTTTATCAATGGTATTATCCTCGTGCGCGAGACATACAGCCAGAGCAAGCCGCATATATTCAAGATTATATCGATCAGTTTGAGGAGGCCGTCTTCGCCGAACGCTTCGTCAATTCTCAGGGGAAGCGTTATACGGAGTATATCGACCAAAAAAGCTTTATCGACTTCTTGCTGATCAATGAGTTTAGCAAAAACTCCGACGGCTATAAACTCAGTTCCTATCTCCACAAAGAAAAAGAAAGTAGGGGAGGCCGTTTGCGCGCGGGACCCATTTGGGATTTTGATCAAACTTATGGTCTATCCAGAGTTTGCTCCAATGATGACTATACTGGTTGGACTTATTTACAAAACCAGCCCGGATGTGAGGATTTAGAGAGTATGCCTATGTGGTGGCAAGCCATGATCCAAGATTCGCTTTTTGCAAACGAACTGAAAAATCGTTGGTTTCAGTTGCGTGAGTGGGTTTTGCATACTGACAGCGTCCACAACTGGATCGACCGTACTGTCAAACAAATCGAGCAACCCATAGAGGGTAATTTTGCCCTTTGGGACTACTTTATCGGTGGCGAAATCTGGTATGAACCCCAGCCTGTGCCCCAATCTTATGCCGAAGAAATCAGCTACCTCAAAAACTGGACTTACAATCGTCTCCTCTGGATGGATCAAAATATCGGGCAGATAAGACAAGTGGAAAAGGACGAAAAAGAGAGCCCTTTGCAATTTGTGTTTCCCAATTTGAGCGCAGGACGATTTACGATTTTGGGTAATCCTGGCCAAACGCTCACTGTATTTGGTACAGACGGACGCACCGTTTATCAGGCTAGACTTGATACTCACACACTTGAGATAAGTCTCTCGCATTTAGCCAGTGGGATTTATTATATTGCATTAAGTGGGGGCTTGAAACTCCCTGCGCAGAAAATCGTTCTTCAACCATAAGCATCACGAAACACAACACACAACATGAAAACTGTAATGGGGCTGCTTTGCCTGGGAATAATTCTCATGGCAGATCTTCCTGCACAAAATCCAAAAAACAGTCCGTATAAATGGGGCGAAATCCCTAGTGAGCACCTCAATCTCGAAAATTGTCCTTTTGACCAAAGCGCAGATGCCGTGGTATTGTCAGACTATGGCCACTGGAGATTTAAGAGTCGCGGCAAAGGCTTAGGCTTTATTGGCTTGCTCGAACGCCATGTCCGTATCAAAATTTTGTCCGAAAATGGGCTAGAATATGCGGATCAATCTCTCAGATATATCAGCGAGGGCAATCTTGAAAAAGTCAAAGGCTTCAAAGCTCAGACGATCAATCTGGTAGATGGTTTTCCTGTCCTAGAAGAATTGGAAAAGGCAAATATCTTCGAGTTAGAAAGTGAGGTGATCACTGATTTACAGTTTACCTTTCCAAAAGCCAAAGTAGGTTCGATTTTGGAGTGGACCTATACCTTCCAAACCCAAAATATCCTGACGCTTGAACCCTGGATTTATCAATGGGATATTCCGGTACTTCGCTCTGAACTAGAGATCGAACCGATAAAATCCATAGAGCATCTCTATATCCACAACAATATTGAGCTCGATGCCGAGGATACTCATTGGGTCGTAAATAATATCCCCGCTCTGATCGAAGAGCCTTTTGTCTATGATCCAGAGCAATATCGGATGCAAACCGATTTTCAGATCTTCAAGTATGACAAGGTTCGCTCTACCGGCAATGGGTATTCCTATCATGTCAAGATGGATATTTTCAATACTTGGGAGGAGCTCAATCGACATTTTAATCGAGAGATTTTGTCTTACTGGGAATCTGATTCGGGTACCATGCTGATCATGAATACGGTCGATAGTTTGGTGGCAGACTTGGATAGCACCCAAGAGAGAGAAAAAGTAAGGCGGATATATAATTTTGTGAGAGACTCGGTAGTCTGGGATGGCAATCGTTCTATCAATACCAGATCTATTACGCCCGGATATACCCTGAAGATTCGGGAAGGCAATAGTGCTCAAATCAATCTCCTGCTAGCCAATATGCTTAGTGCCGCCGATATCCCAAGTCAACCCGCCATCATGTCAATGCGGAGTATTGGTCCCCCCAATATTGATGTTCCCAACATCATGCAATTCAATCATGTGGTTTGTGTCAGCAGTTGGGGCAATCAAAATCATCTATACAATGCTATCGATAGTTTGCGGCCTTACAATCTCCCTGATCCAGAAGACCTCAATTATTTGGCTTGGATCATACAAGATGAGGGAGCGGGTTGGATGAGGATTCCGGATAAGTACCGCTCCGCGGAACACGTTTATGGGTTTCTAAGACTAGCCGAAAATGGTCAGCTAAAAGGCACTTTGAAAGAATCTTATCAAGGATATGCCGCCCTAAAACTCAGAAGAGACGCCCTCAAAGCCCAAGAAAATGAAGAGCTTGACTTTTGGGAGGACCTATATACCTCAGAGTATGTAAATACTATTTGTGACTCAATCAAGCTGAGCAATCTGAATGATCCTGACAAGAACTTGGAGGTCAACTATCATTTTCAATCAGATGATTTTGCCACTCAGAGCGGTGAGTTTATCTACCTAAATCCCGTATTGACCTTCGGCCA